>JASLEW010000278.1 GCA_030150965.1 Thermoanaerobaculia bacterium
AAGGGCGCCGGGCCCGTCCTCGGCATCGAACAGCGCCACCGCCAGCGGCAGGTCGTCCGCCGCGGGCAGCTGGGGCAGGAGCGCTTCGCGGGTGAGCAGCACCGCCGCCCCGGCGTCCTCGATCATCAGCCGCAGGCGCTCGGCCGGATAGGTGGGGTCGAGCGGCAGGTAGGCGCCGCCGGCCTTGAGGACCGCCAGGATGCCCACCGCGACGTCGAAGCCGCGCTCGACGCAGAGGCCCACCCGCACCTCGGGGCCGACGCCGAGCGCCTTCAGGCGGTGGGCGAGCCGGTTGGCGCGGCGGTCGAGCTCGCCGTAGGTCATCTGCTCGACCTCGAACACCAGCGCCACGTCGCCGGGCGCCGCGGCGGCCCGGGCGGCAAAGCGCCGGTGGAGGGTGTCGGCCGCGGCTGAAGCGTCCACGGCCATGCCGGCAACGCCCGCGGAGGGAACGGCCGAGCCGGCGCCGGCAATGGCCGCAACGGCCGCGGGGGCTCCGGCGCCTGCCGCCGCGGGCGTCCCGGACGCATCCGCCATGGGGAGGTGACCCGGCGCCGCCGGCGCTCCCGGAGGCTGGTGCTCGCGCAGCAGCTGATGGCGCTCGGCGGCGCCGAGCAGCGGCAGGCTGCCGACCGGGCATTCGGGCGCGGCGGAGCCGGCGTCGAGCAGCGCCAGGAGGCCCGCGGCGAAGCGCTGCACGGTCACGGCGTCGAAGACGTCGGTGTTGAACTCCAGCTGCATGGCGCCCAGGCGGGCGCGCTCCAGGCCGGCGAAGAGCACCAGGTCGGTGTGGCAGGTGCCGGCGTCGATGCCGTGCGGGACGACCTCCAGGTCGCCGAGGACCAGGTCGGGCGTCGGCGTGTTCTGCAGCGACAGCATGGTCTGGTAGACCGGGCCGATGCCCGGGTCGCGGCGCGGCCGCAGCGCCTCGACCAGGCGGTCGAAGGGCAGCTCCTGGTGCTCGTAGACCTCCAGCACCACGTCGCGCACCCGCGCCAGGAGGCGCGCCGCCGGCAGCGCCGCGGCGAGGCGGACGCGGTGCACCACGGTGTTGACGAAGAAGCCGATCAGCCCCTCGATCGCCAGCTGCGTGCGGCTGGCGACCGGCGAGGCGACGACCAGGTCGTCCTGGCCGCAGAGGCGGTGCAGCAGGGTGACGTAGGCCGCGAGCAGCACCATGTAGAGGCTCGCCCCGGCGCGGCGCGCCTGCGCGTGCAGCGCCTCGGGGAGCGCGGCCGGCAGCGCGAGCGTCAGGCGCCGGCCGGCATAGGTGCGCCGCGCCGGCCGCGGGCGGTCGAGCGGCAGCTCGATGCGCTCCGGCGCCCCCTGCAGCTGCCCGCGCCAGAAGGCGATCTCGGCGGCCAGGCGCTCGCCGGCCATCCACCGCCGCTGCCAGAGAGCGAAGTCCGGGTACTGCACCGGCAGGGGCGGCAGGGTGCGCGGCAGCGCCCGATCGGCGCCGTGCGCCGGATGGGGCGCCCGGGCGGCGCAGGCCGAGCCGGCGGCGTAGAGCACCGCCAGCTCGCGGTACAGGACGCCGATCGACCAGGCGTCGGCGATGATGTGATGCAGGGCGACCGACAGCAGGTGCCGCCGCGGCGCGAGGCGGATCACCCGCGTGCGCCAGAGCGGCCCGCGCGCCAGGTCGAAGGTGCGCCGCGCCTCCTCGCGCGCCAGCTGCCAGGCTGCCGCCTCGCCGCGCACCGCCGGCAGGGCGGCGAGATCGATCAGCGGCAGCGGCCAAGGGTCGGCAGCGGCGGGCGCGGCGGCCCCGGCGGGCGCCGATGCCGGCGGCACCGCCCTCGCCTCCGGCACCGCCGGCGGCGGTGCGACCACCTGGACGGGCTCGCCGTCCACCTCGGCGAAGGTGGTGCGCAACGCCTCGTGGCGCGCCGCGAGCGCGGTGAAGCAGGCGGCGAGCGCCGGCAGGCGCAGCGGCCCGCGCAGCTCGAAGCAGAGCAGCGGCAGGTTGTAGAACGGGTTGCCCGGCTCCATGCGGTCGAGCAGCCAGAGGCGCTGCTGCATGAGCGAGGCGGGCACCGGCCGCGACGGATCGGGACGCGGCAGGATCTCCTCCGCCGCGGCGCCCAGGCCGACACCGGCGCCGATACCGACTTCGAGGCCGCCGGCCGGCATCCCGGCTACGGGCGCACGCTCCGGCCCGCCCGGCCCTTCCGGCATGCCCTGGCCGCCCGCAGCGTCCTGGCCGCCCGGAGCGCTCCCGGCGAGGGGACCGTCCTGGCCGGTTTGACCGCTCCCGCCGGCTTGGCCGATTTGGCCGATCTGGCCGATTTGAGCCAGCCGGCGGGCGAGCAGGGCCCGCTGCTCCGGCCCCAGCGCCGCCATGCCCTCGTAGAGGCGCCGCAGGCTCATCGCGATGCCGCTCCCGGCCGGGCCGCCTGGTGCCGCCTCATGCCGCCTTCGCCCTGAGGCTCTCGTAGCCGGCCAGGATGCGCCGCGGCTCGACGGCGTGCGGCAGCACCAGGCTCACCAGGCGCTGGCGGTCCTCGAACAGCAGACCCAGCGACTGCAGGCGGCCGAGGTGCGCCGCGAGCTCCGGCGCCGGCGGGAACCCGGGAAGGGCCGCCAGCTCCGCGGCCGTCGCCGGCTTCTCCAGCGCCTCCAGGATCCGCCGCCCCTCCTGCCCCACCTCGTGCACCACCGGCGCGCCGGCGCGGCTGTCGATCACCCGGCCGCCGCCGCTCCCCCCGTCGCCGGCCTCGAAATGCAGCTGCGGCTGGCCGCCGCCGCCGCTCCACGCCTGGCGCCAGGAGTCGATCGCGCGGTTGAGCTTGCCCACCCAGCGCGCGGCGGCGAGGTAGTACGGCGCGCCGCTGTTGCGGTCGGCGAAGTAGTAGGCGAAGTCGCGGCAGAACTCGTCGCCGAACGGATAGGTCATCGCGTAGTAGTCGAGCGGCGCGAGGTCCAGGCCGTACTCGGCGGCCTTGGTGAAGTAGGGGCTGAAGCGGTCGAAGCGCACCACGTAGGCCCCCGACGGCGGCGGCAGATGCATCAGGCGCGGGATGTCGGTCATGTAGCGGCGGAGCACCTCCTCCGTCTCGCCGGGAAAGCCGATCAGCAGGTTCCACGCCGGGTGCACGTCGTGCTTCAGGCAGGAGGTGAGGAAGCGGACGTTGCGCGCCGCCGTGCTGCCCTTGCGCATCAGGATCAGGGTCGAGGTGGCGAGCGCCTCGATGCCGGGCTGCACCATGTGCACCCCGGCCCGGGCGAGGATGCCGACGTCGTCGTCGCTCAGGTCCGCCTTGACCTCGTAGAACATCGAGACGCCCTCGGGCGCCGACAGAGTGTTGAACAGGGTGCGCGGGTACTCCTTGGGCATGATGTTGTCCACCCCATTGAGCTGGCGGGCGCGCGGCGCGTAGGCGAAGAGCGAGCGCAGGTAGGGCCCGGCAACCTCCGCCGGCATGGAGCGGAACTGCATCGTCGAGCCGTTCAGGCCGCAGAAGGTGCAGTGCGCCCGCTCGCCCCACCAGCAACCGCGGGAGGTCTCGAACAGCAGCACCGGGTTGACCGGCTGGCCGGCGAAGGATCTCTCCATCTCGTCGAGGAACGGGCCGTAGTCGAGCTCGACCACGTCGTGGATCGGCAGCTCGGCGCCGACCGGCGCCACCTGGCCCAGGCGGGCGTGCGGCGGCGGCCCCGCCGCCGGCCGGCTCCCGGTCTGCGCGGCCTGGCCGGCCTGAGCGACCTGGCCGACGTCGCCAATGCTGCCGATCTGGGCGAGCGGGCCGATCTGGCCGATCTGGCCGATCTGGCCGATCTGGCCGATCTGGGCGAGGGGTTGGGCGGCGGCGGCGGACGCCGCCGGCTGGTGGGAGGGCGGCGCCGGCGCCGTGGGAGCGGCGGTGTTGACGCGCGACAGGACGCCGTCGATGCGGTGGGTGCGCGCCTCGTCGCCGTCGAGGAGGGCTTCGACCAGCGCGGGGAAGCTGATCAGCGCCGGCCCGGAGAACACGTAGTCGATGAAACCGACCCGCCCCGGGATCTGCACGCCCATCGGCGCCTCGCAGTTGGCGCCGCCGATGACCGTCACCATCCCTGGCCTCTCCTGCTTGAGACGGCGGGCCAGGGCGAAGGAGCCGACGGTCTGGGTGAACATCGAGGTGAAGCCGGCGAGGTCGCAGCCGAGCAAACCGTGGCGCTCGATCACCCGGTCGAGGAAGCCGGCCAGATCGGCCTCGCAGGCGCGGTCGAACATCGCGCGGCGGTCGTGCAGCGGGAAGTAGCGCAGACCGTAGACCTCGCGGTTGTCCGGCAGCTCGGGGAAGGCGTGGCGGCGGAACAGCCAGTCGCCGAGCCCCGAGTGGGAGGCCTGGTCGCAGATCCAACGGTAGAGGTCGAGGCCGAGGTGGCGGCAGAGGTCGTGCGAGGGGTAGCAGATCTCGACCCCCACCCGCGAGCCGAAACGGCGGCGGACCATCGATTGCAGCTGGGTGAGGGCGATCGATGGGATGCCGACGGCGGAAAAGGGCATGTTGATCAGTCCGATCCGGTACATCACGTCCTCCTTGAGCGGTGGCGCTCGCACCGCGGGGCGGCGCTCATGGTTGGGGCCACGCCTCCTCCGGCGCCGCGGCACGGTCGGCCCGCGGCGCGGTCCTGCTCCTCTTCTTCCAGCCGGCGGCGGTGCGCTGGCGGCCGGCGCGGCGCTCCAGCTCCGCGGTCTCCGGCGGCGGCTCCGCCGCGACGCCGGCATCACGGCCGTCGCCGGGGCCGGCCATCGCCCCCAGGCGCGCGGCCAGGGTGCGCACGGTGGGGCTCTCGAACAGCTCGACCAGCGGCAGCTCGACCGCCAGCGCCTCCTCCAGGCGGCCGTGCACCGCCACCAGGGCGAGCGAGTGGCCGCCGAGATCGAAGAAGTTGTCGTCGGCGGCAACCGCCTGCCGGCCGAGGACCTCGCACCAGATGCGCGCCACCAGACCCTCCAGGGCGGCCGGCGGGGAGGCCGAGGCGGCGGGTGGAGCGGCCGGTGGGAGGCTGCCCAACCCGGCGGCGGCGGGGACGGGGGGGACGGCGGCCCCCGCGACGGCGGCGGATG
>JASLEW010000284.1 GCA_030150965.1 Thermoanaerobaculia bacterium
GCCGAAGCCGCGCGGCAGCTGGATCGCCACCAGCGACTCCGCGCCGGCGCCGCGCGCCACGAGGCGGCGCGCCAGGCGCTCTGCGCGGCGGTCGAGGCCGGCGTAGGTGAGCGTCGTCCCGCCCCAGGTCACCGCCGGCGCCGCGGGCGCCGCCGCCGCCCAGCGCTCGAACCGCCGGTGGAGCGGCTCCCCCGGGGCGACCTGCCGCCGGTAAGCCGCCTCGACGGCCGCCTGGTGCCGCTCGGCCGGCAGGAGGAGCGGCAGTTCCCCCACCGGCCGCCCGGGATCGGCGGCGGCGGCCGTCAGCAGGGCGTGCCAGTGGCGGACGGCCCGCTCGGCGGTCGGCGCGTCGAACAGGTCGGTGCTGTACTCCAGGCTCACCACCAGGGAGCCATGGCTCCAGGCCCCACCGTCCCTGCCACTCGCGCTCCCACCACCCGCATCCCCTCCGTCCCCGCCGCGCGCGTCCTCGCCGCCGGTGTTCACGCCCCTCGCGCTCCCGCCGCCCGCGCCCTCTCCTTCCGCGCCGCGCGCAGCTCCCTCGCCGCTCCCGCCGGCTGCACCGCTCCGGCCGCCCGCGCCGCGCTGCACCACGCTCCACGTCCAGTCGAGCTTCGCCGTCCTGCCGGCCAGCGGCACCGCGGCGGCCCGCAGCCCCGGCAGGTCGAGCGCGGCCGGCGGCGTGTTCTGCAGCACCAGGAGCACGTCGGTGAGCGGCGCCCGCGACAGGTTGCGCTCCGGCGCCAGCTCCTCGACCAGCTTCTCGAACGGCACGTCCTGCATGGCGAAGGCGGCCATCGCGGTCTCGTGGACGCCGTCCAGAAGGGCCGCGAACGGCAGCTCGCCCCGCACCGTGGAGCGCAGCACGAGCGTGTTGACGAAGAAGCCGATCAGGCTTTCGGCCGCAAGGTCGCCGCGCCCCGCGACGGCGGTGGCGACCGCCACGTCGGCGCTGCCGGTGTAGCGGTGGAGGAGCGCGTCGAGCGCCGCGAGGAGGGTGACGAAGAGGGTCGTGCCGCGGCGGCGGGAGAGCGCCAGGAGCTCGGCGGTGAGCGGCGGCGCGACCGCCAGGGTGCGGTAGGCGCCGCGGAAGGTGCGCACCGGGGGGCGCGGCCGGTCGGCCGGCAGGTCGAGCGGCGCGAGCCCGGCGAGGCGGCGGCGCCAGTCGGCGAGCTGCTCGGCCAGCACCGGCCCGGCGAGCCACTCGCGCTGCGCTTCCGAGTGGTCGGCGTACTGCACGGTCAGCTCCGGCAGCGGCGACGGCTCACCGGCAAGGAAGGCGCCGTAGAGCGCCGCCACCTCGCGCACCAGGATCCCCATCGACCAGCCGTCGCCCACGATGTGGTGCAGGGCGAAGAGGACCGCGTGGTCGTCGCGGCCGAGCCGAGCCGCGCTCACCCGCAGCAGCGGCCCGCGCACCAGGTCGAACGGCCGCACCGCCTCGGCCGCCGCCAGCCGCCCCAGCTCCCGCTCGCGTGCCGCCGGCGGCAGGGCGGAGAGATCGAGGATGGCCAGGCGCACCGAGCCGCGCGGCGCGACGACCTGCACCGGGTCGCCCCTGAGGCTGGCGAAGGTGGTGCGCAGCGACTCGTGGCGGGCGACGAGCGCGGCGAGCGTCGCCGCGAGCGCCGGCAGGTCGAGCGGGCCGTGCAGGCGGACGGCGTCGAACAGGTTGTAGGCCGGGTTGCCGGGGTGGAGGCGGTCGAGGAACCAGAGCCGGCTCTGCCCATAGGAGGCCGGAAATACGAACGGGTCCTCGGCCTCGGGAGGGGCTCCCGACGGCGGTGCCAAGGTGGCGATCTCGACCGTCACCGCCGCCCCTCCCGGCCGCCGCGAGGCGCGCGCGTTTCCTCGCCACGGTGCCGGGACGCCGCGGCCGTCACGGCCCTTTCCCGCGGATCGAGCCGCAGCACGCTCCGGCGGCCGGTCCTCGACCTCTCGGCCCTCACGGCGCCGGCTCCTGATCGAGGTCGGCGCGCCGCATGCGGCGGCGCTCGCGCGGCACCGCGACCACCGTGGGCGCCACGGCCGGAGCCGGTGCCTGGCCCGGCGCCTGGGCCGCCCGCCGGTCGATCGCCGCCGCCCCCGCCTCCAGCGCCGGCGCGGCGAACAGCTCGCGCAGCGGCAGATCGACGCCGAAGGCCGCCCGCACCCGCGAGCGCAGCCGGGTGGCGAGCAGCGAATGGCCGCCCAGGTCGAAGAAGCTGTCGGAGGCGCCGACCGCCTCGACCCCGAGGAGATCGCGCCAGAGCGCGGCCAGCGCCTGCTCGGTCGCGGTGCGCGGCCCCCTCGCCACGGCGACCGCCGCCGCGTCCGGCCGCGCTGCGGCGGCGGGCAGGGCGCGGCGGTCCACCTTGCCGTTGGGCGACAGCGGCAGGGCATCCAGGAAGACGTAGGCCGCGGGCACCATCGGCTCGGGGAGGAGGCGGCGCAGGTGCTCGCGCAGCACCGCGGCCGTCACCTCGGGCGCCTCGCGCCGCCGCACCACGAAGGCGACCAGCCGCCGCTCGGCCCCCGCGCCGTCGGCGACGACCGCCGCCTCCGCCACCGCCCCGTGGCCGGCGAGCACCGCCTCGACCTCCGCCGGCTCGACGCGCACGCCGCGGATCTTCACCTGTTGATCGATGCGGCCGAGGAACTCGATCTCGCCGGCCGGCAGCAGGCGCACCAGGTCGCCGCTGCGGTAGGCGCGGGCGCCGGCCGCGGGCGCCTCCGCCACCGGGATGAAGCGCTCGGCGGTGAGGCCGGGCCGGCCGAGATAGCCGCGGGCGAGGCCGGCGCCCCCCAGGAGCAGCTCGCCGGGCACGCCGATCGGGGAGTCCTCCTGGTGCCGTCCGGCCACCCGGAACCAGGTGCCGGCGATCGGCCGGCCGATCGGCGGCAGCAGCGGCCACCCGGCGGCGCCGCCCGCCTCCGGCCCCGTCACCGCCAGGACGTGCTCGGTCACCACGTGCGTCTCGGACGGGCCGTAGGCGTTGTGCAGCGCAAAGCGCCGCACACCCGCCCCACCGCCGGCCGTGGAAGCCTCCTGCCGCGGCGCCGCGGGCGCCTGCGTCAGGCGGGCCAGCGCCGCGACCGCCGGCGTGATCTGGAGCTGCTCGCCCGCCACCACCAGGCGGCTGAAGGCGAGCGGCTGGGCCGGCGGCTCCTCCTGGAGCTGCTCGGCGAGCTGTTGCAGCACCACGGGCGGCAGGAAGAGGCTCTCGATCTGCTCCTCGACGATCCGGGCGGCGAGGGCGCGCGGATCGCGGCGCACGGTCTCCTCCGCCAGCACCAGCGTCCCGCCCGAGCACCAGGCCGAGAGCGCCTCCTGGAGCGAGGCGTCGAAGCCGGGAGCGGCGAGCTGGAGCGTGCGCTCCGCCGGCCCCCGCCCCCCCAGGGTGTGCCAGGCGATGAGGGAGGCGAGGGTGCGGTGCGGCAGCGCCACCCCCTTCGGCCGGCCGGTGGTCCCCGAGGTGTAGACCAGATAGGAGAGCTGATCGGGGGAGACGGCCGGCGCCGCCGGCTCGGCCGCCTTCGCCGCCTTCGCCGCCACGCCCCCTGGCTCGGCGAAGGGCAGCACGGCCAGTCCCGCCAGCCCCGCCGCCGCATCGCCCAGCGCCGCCGCCCCCTCCGCCGTGGCGACCAGCCACCGCGCCCCGGCGTCCTGCAGCTCGAAGGCGAGGCGCTCGCGCGGCAGCGCCGGATCGAGCGGCAGGTAGACGCCCCCCGCCCGCAGCACGCCGAGGAGCGCCGCGGCGGCATCCGGCCCGCGCTCGCCGCGCTCAGCCAGGACTCCCACCACCCGCTCCGGGCCGACCCCGTGGCGCCGCAACCGGCGGGCCAGGCAGAGCGAGCGCCGGTCGAGCTCGGCGTAGGTCCAGACGCCGCCGGCGAAGGCGACGGCCGGCCGGTCGGGCGTCCGCGCCGCCGCCCGCGCGAAGAGTTCCAGCACCGATCCGCCCGGCCACGCCGCCGGCCCGGCGCTCAGCGCGCGCAGCGCCGCCAGCTCCTCGACGCTCAGGAGCGGCAGCGCGGAAAGGCGCCGCCCGGGGTCGGCGACGGCCGCGGTCAGCAGCCGTTCGAGGTGGCCGGAGAGGCGGTCGATGGTCGCCGCGTCGAACAGGTCGCGGTTCGCCTCGAAGGTGCCGGCGATCCGCTCCTCGCCGTCCTCCAGGATCAGCGTCAGGTCGAACTTCGCGGTGTCGGCGGCGACCCCGACCGGCGCGATGGCGAGGTCCGGCAGCGCCAGCACCTCGCGCGGCGTGTTGAGCAGCACCAGCATCACCTGGAAGAGCGGCGAGTGGCCGAGGCTGCGGTCCGGCACCAGCTCCTCGACCAGCTTCTCGAACGGCACCTCCTGGTGCTCCTGCGCCGCCACCACCGCCTCGCGGCTGCGCGCGACCAGGGCGCCGAACGGCGGATCGCCCGCCAGGTCGCCGCGCAGCACCAGGGTGTTGACGAAGAAGCCGATCAGCGGCTCCAGCTCGGCGCGGGTGCGGCCGGCGATCGGCGAGCCGACCGCGAGATCCTCCTGGCCGGACCAGCGGGCGAGGACCGCCTGGAAGCCGGCGAGCAGGACCATGAACGGCGTCGCCCCGCCGCGGGCGGCGAAGCCGCGCAGCGCCGCGGTCGCCGGGGCGGAGAGGGCGAACGGGCGGGCCAGGCCGCGGAACGTCTGCACCGCCGGCCGCGGGCGGTCGAACGGCAGCTCCAGCGGCG
>JASLEW010000318.1 GCA_030150965.1 Thermoanaerobaculia bacterium
CCGCGCGCCGCGAACGCGGCGCGCGGCGGCGGCGGCGCCTCCGGGCGGCGCAGCACGAAGATCACCAGGCCGGCGGCGAGCGCCACGCCGCCGGCGAGCAGATCGTGCAGGGTGGCGCTGGCGGCGAAGACGATGCAGAGCAGCGTCGCGGCCGCCGGGATGACTGGGCCGCCGGGGAGGCGGAAGGCGCCCGGCCGGCTGCCGAGCTTGCGCCGCAGGACGGGGACCGCGAGGGTGGTCCCGAGATAGGTGGCGAGGCGCGCCACGACCGAGAGCGCCGCCAGGCCCACGAAGGTGCCGGTGAGGGCGAGCGGCAGGGCGATCACGGTCTGGAGGACCACCGCCGCCGCCGGGGTGCGGAAGCGCGGATGGACGGCGGCGAGCCAGCGCGGGCCGTAGCCGCCGCGGGCGAGCGCGTACAGGTAGCGCGGCCCGGCGAGCACGGTGTTGCCGTTGGTGCCGAGGATGGAGAGCGTGGCGCCGACGGTCAGCAGCCATCCTCCCCAGCCGCCGAGGAAGAGCCGCGCCGCATCGGCCAGCGGCGTTGCCGAGGCGGCGAGGCCGGGCAGGGTGGCGAGTGCCACCCACTGCACCCAGGCGTAGAGCAGGGTGACGAAGCCGATCTGCACCAGGAGGGCGAAGGGGACGTCGCGGCGCGGGTTCCTGTACTCGCCGGCCGCCGCGGCGGTGTTCTCGAAGCCGGCGTAGGCGTAGAGCAGGAGCAGCGCCGCGGCGCCGAGCTGGTGCCAGCCGGGCACGGCGGCCGAGGCGCCGGCGGTCCCGGAGGCGAGGGCGTGTCCCGCCGCCGCGGCCGGGCCGCCGCCGGCGCGCAGCGCGGCCACCGTGCCGGTGGCGACGAAGACCAGCAGCGGCACGATCTTGGCGACCGCCAGGAACACCGCGGTGCGCACCCCCGAGCGCACGCCGATGACGTTGAGCACGGTGAGCGCCAGGACCGGCAGCACGATGGCGGCCTGGCGGGCGAGGCCGCCGCCCGCCGCGGGCCACAGGAAGCTGAGCGCCTGGGCGAAGGCCGCGGCGAGCGATGCCACCGCCGCCACCCGCGCCAGCCAGGTCATCCACCCCACCTCGAAGCCGGCGAGGTCGCCGAACGCCGTCCGGGCGTAGAGGTAGGCGCTCCCCGGCTCGTCGAAGTGGCTGGCCGCCTCGGCGAAGCAGAGGACGATCAGCAGCACCGCCAGGCCGGCCAGCACGACGGCGCCGATGCTGGCGCCGCCCAGGAGCGCCGCCGCCGCCGCCGGCAGCAGGTAGACGCCGCTGCCGATGACGTCGTTGAGCACCAGCGCCACGATCTGCCAGCGCGACACCGCGCGCAGCAGCGACGGCGGCCCGGGGGCCGCGGCCTGGCGCTCCGGGTCCCGGTCCCCGGCCATGCTCACGCCTCCAGGGCGGCGCCGGCGGTCTCGGGCAGCGTCCACACCCAGCCGCCGGCGACCAGCGCGAAGCCGGCCGCGAGGCCCACGCCGCCGGCCAGGCCCCAGCGGCCGGCGACGGCGGTGATGGCGAGCGGCGCGGCGAACTGGACGCTCCTGGTGACGTTCATGATGACCGACATCGCGGCGCCCCGCACCCGGGTCGGGAAGAGCTCGGAGAAGAACGGCCCGTAGCACGACCAGGTGCCGGTGCCGAAGCCCGCCACCGCCATGCAGGCGAGGCCGGCGAGCGGCCGGCCGGCCAGCGACCCCCAGAACACGGTGACCATGGCGAGGCCCAGGGCCGTCACCGCCGAGTAGAGGGCGAAGGCGCGCCGCCGGCCGGCGACGTCGGAGGCCCAGCCGAAGGTCAGGTAGCCGAGCAGCGACCCGGCGACGAACACCAGCGTCCACCAGCCGGAGCCGAAGATCGACAGGCCGCGCTGCTTCTGGAGATAGCGCGGCAGCCAGACGATGGCGAACCAGTAGGCGGACATGTTGAGCGCGGTGAGCACGAAGGCGCCGGCGAAGCGGCCCACCAGGTCGCCGGCCACCAGCTGCGCTAGGATCGGCAGCGGCCGGCGCCGGGCGCCGCCCCCGCCGGCCGCGGTGGCGGCGAGCAGCTGCCGCCGGTGCTCCAGCCAGAGGTCCGACTCCGGCACGAAGCGCAGGAGCGGCAGCGCCACGAGCGGCAGCGCCGCGAGCAGGAACACCGCCCGCCAGCCCCAGAGCGGCGCCAGGAAAGACCCGGCGACGGCGGCCAGCCCCAGGCCCGCCGGCGCCCCGGTCTGCGCCAGCGCGCCGTAGCGCCCGCGCAGCGCCGGCGGGAAGGTCTCCCCCATCAGCGCCTGCCCCGCGCCCCAGGTGCCGCCGACGCCGAGGCCGGTCAGGGCGCGCCCGGCGAGCAGCCAGCCCGCCGCGCCGGCGAGGCCGCAGAGGGCGTTGCCGAGGCTGAAGGCGGCGATCGCCAGCGCCAGGGAGGCGCGCCGCCCGCCGCGGTCGCTCAGCCAGCCGAACAGCAGGCCGCCGGCGCCGCTCGTGCCGACGGCGATCGCGGTGAGGCGGGCGAGGTCCGCCTCCGAGAAGCCGAAGGCATCCTGGAGCGGCTGGAGGACGAACGACAGCAGCATGAGCGAGCAGAAGCCGGTGGTCCAGGCGCCCCAGGCGAGCGCCAGGATGCGCCGGTGGGCGGCCACCGGACGGAGATGGAGATTGAGGCGCGCGGGCGCGGGCTCGGCGGCGGTCAAGGCGTTGTATCCTACCAGCAGGCTGCACCGGGCGCCCGCCCGGCGGCCGGCTGCCCTGCCCGCGAAGGTGATGGCCTCGTCCCCATCGTTCGCACCTTGCAGATCGTCCAGGCCATCCGGCCAGAGCGCACGCACCTCTGTCCTCGCCCGCGCCGCCCGGTCCGTCCGCACCGCTCGCCTCGCTGCCATGCCCCGCCTCTCGTCCACGGGAAGAGACTGCCGCCGCATGGAGCGGCGGACGGCGCCCGCGGACAGGGCGCGGTCCTGGCGCCGGACGCTGGGCGCGGCAGACGGCGCGATCGCCCTGGAGCTGGCCCTGGCGGCGGCCCTGTCTCTGGCGGCGGCCCTGGCCCTGGCGCCGGGGAGCGCCGCCGCCCGGGCGGCGGGGGGCGTGACGCCGCCGGCGGCGCGTGATCCGCGGGCCGAGCTGCTCGCGGTGCTCGACGCCGAGCGCGC
>JASLEW010000372.1 GCA_030150965.1 Thermoanaerobaculia bacterium
GGGTCGAGGGCGTGGAGGGCGTGGAT
Organism: Thermoanaerobaculia bacterium; assembly: GCA_030150965.1. Classification (GTDB taxonomy): domain Bacteria; phylum Acidobacteriota; class Thermoanaerobaculia; order Multivoradales; family UBA5704; genus JASLEW01. The sequence goes on from JASLEW010000372.1 coordinate 27, forward strand.
GGTGGGAGGGCGGGGAGGGGCCTAGTCGAGCCGCCCGGCGTGGCGCAGGCGGGCGAGGTGGGCCAGGATCTGGCGGGCGGCCAGGGGATGGGCCTCGCGCGGCACGTCGTCGTAGACCGAGGGCAGCATCGCCGCCGGCTCGCGGTGCCCCGCGTTCCAGGCGGCGAGCACCCGCTCCTCGCGCCACAGCCGGTGATCGATGTACTCGCGCAGCTTGGGCACCGCGTTCTTGACCGCCGGCCCGTGCCCGGGAAAGAGGGTGTGCGGGGCGAGGGCCATGAGCTTGGCGAGCGACGCCAGGTAGTCGTCCATGTCGCCCTCCGGCGGATCCACCACGATGGTGCCGAGGCCCGCCACCATGTCGCCGGCCAGGAGCGACCGCTGCGTCAGCTCCAGGAAGCAGAGGTGCCCGCGGGCGTGCCCCGGCGTGTGCACCACCTGCACCTCCATGTCCGGGGCATCGGCGCGCCCGAGCCCGGCGAGGGTGACCCGCTGGCCGTCCGCCAGCTCGCCGTCGAGGCGGCCGTGGGCGGCCAGGCGCTCGCCGGTGACCGCATGCGCCAGCACCGGCACCTCCAGCCGCTCGCGCAACGCGGGCACCCCGGCGACATGATCGGGATGGTGATGGGTGAGCCAGATCGCCACCACCCGCCGGCCCAGCCGCTCGCGGGCCGCGGCGAGCGCCTCCAGCAGGCGGTCGCACTCGGCCGGATCGGGGCTGCCGGGGTCCACCAGCACCGCGTCGCCGAAGCCGAGCAGGTAGGCGTTGGTGGTGAGCGCCGGCGGCAGCGTGCGGGTGAGGAGCGGGAACATCAGGACCCCCGGGCGCAGCTCGACCCGCCGCACCGGGCCGAGGTCGGCCTCGACCGGGTGGCGCAGCCGCGGCAGGCCCGCCGCCGGACCGTCCTCGGCGAGCACGGTGAGCAGGTGGAGGATCGGCGGCGCCGCCAGGACGTCGCCGCTGCGCCAGGTCTCCCAGGCGGCCCGCGCGTCGATCCAGGCGCCGGTCTCCAGCTCCCCGGGCAGCACCTCCGGCTGCACCGCCTCCGCGGCCGGCCATTCGAGCAGGAAGAAGCGGTTGTCGAAGCGCAGCGGCGCGAAGGGCGGCGTCAGCCAGCGCCCGGCGTAGACCAGCCGCGAGGCGTCGGCCCGCAGCCCGAGCCCGGCCAGCACCGCCGCGAACGCCCTGCCGCCCAGGAGCTCGCGGCGCGCCGCGGCGAGCTCCGGCGATGGCCCGGACGGCGGCGCCTCCGCCCCGGTCCCCGCCGGCGGTGTCTCGGCGCCGCCGGTCTTCGCCGGCGGTGTCTCGGCGCCGCCGGTCTTCGCCGGCGGCATCTCGGCGCCGCCGGTCCCCGCCGGCGGCATCTCGGCGCCGCCGGTCCCTGCCGGCGGCTTTCCGGCGCCGCCGGTCGCCGCCGGGCGCGCGAGCAGGATCCCGGTCTCCTCGAACAGCTCGCGGATGGCGCAGGCCAGGACCCCGGGCGCCACGTCCGGCAGCCATCCCTGGTGCCGCGCGCCCTCGCCGGCTGTGCCGGCGCCGCCGGCCGCCGCGGCGCGCGGCACCTCCCCGGTCCCGGCCACGTCGAGGTCGGCGTCGCCGCGCGCCAGGCCGCCGCCGGGGAAGGCATGCCAGCCGCCCATGAACGGCAGCGCCTCGCCGCGCTTCACCCAGTAGACCTCGATCCCGCAGCCCGCGCCCGCCGCGGCGCGCCGCCAGGGCACCACCGCCGCCGACACCCGCGCCGGCGGCAGGCCGCCGGCCCCCGCCTCCATCCCCGAGAGGATCGCCTCGTACAGGTTGCCGCCTGCCGCCGTCTCGCTCATGGCCGGCTTATATCAGCTGCCGCCCGGCGGACGGAATCCTGCCCGCCCCTGGCGGGGCGGCTCGGTTTGGTCCCTCGGCGGCGCCAACAGGAGCCGCTCGGCGCCGCCGCCCCTGCCGCGGTTTCGCCATACAATGGACGCGTGGGTCACGGAGCGGCGTCGGTCGGGGCCGCGCCGTGCGGCCATCGACCAGGAGCATTCCAGGAGCGTTGCCGATGAAGCCAGATGCGATCGTCCGGTTGACCCCCGGCAAGCGGGTGCTCTTCCTCACCAAGGACCCCGAGCTGATCCGGCGCCAGCTGCGCGGCGAGCTCGACCTGCGCATGGACGAGCTCACGATCGACCAGCTGCTCGACGACATCAACACCGACGCGATGACGCCGGCCTGGGTCTGCTTCAGCCACCGGCCCGAGGACATCGCGCGCGACGCCTATGCCGGCCTGATCGTCGACGGCAAGCGCCTGTTCGAGCGCGACGCCCTGCTCGGCGGCAACTTCGAGGTCATCGTCTCCGGCCACCGCAAGGGGGTCGGCAGCTCGCGCGAGACCGCGGTGCAGGCGGAGAAGTGGTCCGGCATCCGCATCGCCATCGCCGCCTCCTTCGCCCCCATCCACGCCCGCAACAACATCAGCCAGGGCGTGCTGATGGGCGACCACGAGCAGCTGCGCCGCCTGCAGCGCGGCGAGGGCCTGCCGCTCGCCGACTTCTGCCGCGGCTTCGACCCGATCACCCGCCTGGTCGTCGAGCGGGGCGGCCTGTTCCCGTTCTCGCGCGCCCTCGCCGCGGGCGAGCTGGAGCTGCCGCGCCCCGACACCGCCCCGCGCCCGATGACCATGGCCGAGAAGCTCCTGGCGCGCCACCTGCTGCCGCCGGCGGACGCCGACGCCGCCGCGGTCAAGCCCGGCGACGCGGTGGTGGCGAGCGTCGACGGCGGCTACTCGCACGAGTTCACCACTGCCCAGGTGCACTACTTCCTGGAGCAGGAGCACGGCCCCGGCTACACCGTCCCCAATCCGTCGCGCTTCGCGGTCTTCGAGGACCACCTGATCTACGCCGACGAGGTGCCCAAGATGCGCCCCTTCGCCGGCAAGATCGAGACCCTGCGCCAGCTTCAGCGCGAGTTCCAGGCGCACACCGGGGTGCGCAACTTCGCCGCCCGCGACGGCATCTCGCCCGGCATCTGCCACGAGGTGGCGCGCGAGGCGCTGATCGAGCCCGGCGACCTCATCCAGGCGACCGACAGCCACACCTGCATGGGCGGCGTCAACAACGCCCTCGCCTGGGGCGTCGGCGCCACCGAGTACGCCGACCTCATCCACTCCGGCTTCACCCAGGTCGAGGTGCCGGAATCGATCCGCTTCGAGCTGGTGGGCAGGCTCGCCGCGGGGGTCACGGCGAAGGACGTGATGCTCTACATCCTGCTGCATTATGCCAAGCAGGAGATGACCCTCGACCGGGTGATGGAGTTCACCGGCCCCGGCGTCTCCACCCTGTCGATGGACGAGCGCGCCACGCTCACCAACATGGCGACCGAGTGCAGCGCCAAGACCGCCATCGTGGTCGCCGACGACGAGACCTTCCGCTGGCTGGCCGAGTGGCGGCCGGAGGCCACGGCCCAGGATCAGGCGCGCTGGCGGCGGCGCGCCGTGGCCCCCGATCCGGGGGCGCAGTACGCCGGCGGCGTGCACACCATCGATCTCGCGGGCCTGCGGCCGATGGTGGCGCATCCCGGCGATCCGGACCGTGGCATCCCCTCCGATCCCACCAACGGCGCGACCGTCGACGAGATCGGCGAGGTGCGGATCGACATCGCCTACGGCGGCAGCTGCACGGCGGGCAAGATCGACGACCTGATCTTCTATCACCAGGTGGTCAAGGAGGCGGTGGACGCCGGCCTCAGGGTGGCCGAGGGCGTGCGCTTCCTCATCCAGTGCGGGTCGATGGCGGTGGAGAGGTTCGTGCGCGACAACGGCCTGGCCGACACCTTCGAGCGCGCCGGCGTCACCCTCATCCACCCCGGCTGCGGCGCCTGCATCGGCTGCGGCCCGGGCGTCTCCGAGACCCCGGGCGAGGTCACGGTGTCGGCGATCAACCGCAACTACAAGGGCCGCTCGGGCCCCGGCAAGCTCTGGCTGGCCTCGCCCCTGACCGTCGCCGCCTCGGCCTTCACCGGCACCATCACCGCCTACACCCCGGGCATGTTCGCCGCCCTGGCCAGCCGCCGCCCGGTGCTCAGCCCGGCCTGAGCCGGCGTGAGAGCGGCGGCGCTCCGCCGCCCGCCGCCCGCCGCTCTCCGGCTGTGGAATGGCGGCAGCGGCGGTTTGTCCCACATCGCCGGCATCCGTCGCCGCGGCGCCCGACGCGCGCCGCCTCGCCGACGGCCTGCTCCTGGGCCGCGCCACCGCGCCGCCGCCGCCCCTCCCGAGGCAGCCGGCGCGGCCGGAGCCAGGTCCCGCGGCACCGTCTGCCGCCCGTCCCGCGGACCCGCCCATGGGCACGCCCTCGGCGCCTGCCGCCTGTCAGGCCCGGCGCTTCACGGTGCTGCCGGCCTCGTGGTCCAGCCGCCACGCCCGTGGCCCGATCCCGGCGCTCAGGGCGCTGCCCCCTGGCTGCCCTCGTCGCGCTGGCCGCCGTCGTGGCGCTGCCGGCGCTCCAGGCGGCGCGCCGGGCGAGCAGTTCATCTTCCCCGCTCCGACGCGCCTGGCCGAGGTCTACGGCGACGCCTCGCCGCTCGGCCTGCTGTGGACCTTCATGGGGTACTCGACGCCTTACAACGTCTTCACCGGCCTGGTCGAGGCCGGCGCCGGCTGGCCGCTGCTCTTCCGCCGGACGGTCACCGCCGGCGCGCTGCTCGCCGCCGCCCTCGTCCTCCTCGTGCCGGACCTGCGGCGGCTGGCGGACCTGGTGCTGTTCCGCCGTCCGACCCCGGCGCTCGGCCCGCCGGAGCGCCGCCGCGGGCCGCGCTGGCTGCACCTGGCCGGCCGCGCCGCCAAGGCGCTGTTGATCACGTTCCTGGTGCTCGCCATCGTCCGCGAACGCTACGCCCTATGGAAGAATCTCGATCGCTTGCAGGCGCGGCGCCAGGCTTCGCCGGTGAGCTTCTACATGGTGGACGCCTTCCTCCGCAACGGCCGCCTGGTGCCGGCCTGGCCCGCCGATCCCGGCCGCTGGCAGTGGCTCGATGTATCCGGGTCGCAGGCCTCGGTGGTGCTGATGAGCTACGAGAGCATGGCTGCCGCCTACGACCGGGCGCGGCAGGTGCTCACCCTCTACGGCGCCGGCCATCGGCAGCTGGGCGCGCTGGCCTGCTCGACGTCGGACGCCGGCGTCCTGGGTCGCAGTCGGCAAGGTCGGCAACGATTCCCTGGCGGTAACACTCGCCAGAATCGATCCAAGCCGCTTCCTCCTGGTGCGCCGCCGCTTCCACTGGATCGAGGAGGCACCCCTGGTCCGGTAACCATTCGAGCGCCGCGACTGATCATCACGGTCCCCTCCTCCCAATTCCGTAGAGGTGCCGCCTGCTGATCCCTTAGTGGCTGTGGACATAAGCATGCTAACGTATTTTACGGCTCATCCAGTGGTATGCTTGGAGATGGAGGATGAATTCATCAGGTACAGTCCACTAGTATATAAGGAGTTTTGAACCACATGGTTACAAATACCGCTAGGCCGCGGGGTCGGCCGCGCAGCTTCGACGAAATGGAGGCGCTGGAAAAGGCGACTCAGGTGTTCTGGTCGAAAGGCTACGACGGAGTGACGATTGACGATCTCGTCGCTGGGATGGGTGTGGGACGGCCGAGCCTGTATGCCGTCTTTGGGGACAAGCGGGCGGTATTCTTGCGCGTCCTTAGGGCGTACGCAGAACGGAAGGGCGAATCTGCCGCAAAGGCACTCCTCTCGCCACAGAGTCTTCGCGACGCGATCGCGGGCTTTCTGAGGTACGCCGTCGAAAGTGCGACCGAGAAAGGGTCCGCCCGGGGCTGCCTTGTGGTGTGCGTCGCGCCGCTTGTGAACGACGCTGAGGTTCAGCGGTTCCTGCAGAGAACGGTCGCGGGCGGCGCGGCGCTGGTAGAGCGCCGTTTCCGGGACGGGATCTGTGCGGGAGACATCCCGCCTGACTTTCCGGTAGCCGTGCGCGCGATCCAGGTCACGGATCTTGCTCGTGGCCTGACCATGCGTGCGCGGATAGGCACGCCGCGCAAGACGCTCCTCAAAGAGGCTGAGGAAGCTGCCGAATTGGTGCTCCTGCCGCGCCGTGGGGCGTCAAAATGAGATCTCAGCACCGCTGTCGCCTGGCACTCTGGTCGTCTCTTACGCAATCTCGGACGCGGCTGGCCGTAAAAACCTGGTGCTGCGCCGTAACTGCTCTGAGATCGATGGGCGATTAGGCAGCCCACTCATCAAATCGGCGCATGATCTTCATGAGCATGCATGCCAACATGATGAGAGAGCCCCACAATATGAAGGGGACGCCATAGACTAGGAGACGCCTGCGCGAACGGGCTAATTCAAACACCCGCAACTTCACGATGGCGTATACGTTCGCTGAGAGATAAGCAACCGCCAAACAGCTCACTACCAAGTTATGCATCTTGTTGCTCCTTTCTATGCAGTGGGAGTTCCGCGCCAATCGTAAAGGTCGCGCCGAACACGATGTTTCCTCTTGGGCGAGCGCGCAGTGGCGACGACCGCCCCGTCACCAGAACACGCGCACCGCCATCGAGGAGCATCTTCGCCGCCGCGAGCCCCATGCCGCTTGTGCCGCCGATAGTCACCACCTTTTTACCTTGGTACCGTTTCATGTGTATTCTTCTCGAGAGGTTACGGTTGCCTTGTGGGTCTGACAGGCGAGAAATCGACGCCAGAGACCTTGACGACGGCCTGCCAGGCGGCTTCCTGGTTGGCGCGATCGTGAAGGTGCGGGTGGCGCATCGCCTCAATTGGGCCCGTGAGCTTCTTCGGCGCCGAGGCGAAGAATTGCCCTGAGACGTCGGTTCCGAACGCCGATGCCTGGAGGTACCGACGGGCGGCGGTCTCAGGAGTCTGGGTCATGCCGGGGATGAGCTTCACCAACGGAATCATCAGCCACTTCAAGGCCGGGCCAGCGTTACGCACCGCCTTGGTGTCGGGCGCGCTACCGGGCGACACGGCGTATACGGCCATGCCGGAGGGTAGCCGGCGCGCCAGCGCCGCGACCCACCAAGCGATGATGAGCTTTGCGTCGGCATACGCCCGGTTGGGCACGTACTTGACGTTCGGCCCGTTGCGCAGCAGGGCTTCAACAGCGGCAGTTCGGTCACCCTGGTAGCGTTTGGCCGCGAAGGCCGCCACGTCGGTGAAGCTGAACAGGGGCACGTCCCCTCGGGCAGGTTCCGCGCCGGCGATAACAATCCGCGCGTTGGGGCTCAGCAGGTTGGCGCGGAGCAACCCGACAGTCAGTTGATGATGGCCGATTAGCGGGGCCTGAGATGCCTCGACGCCCGCCGCAGTGAGCACGCGCTTTTTCCCTCCGACCAACCCTGCATTGAGTAGTAGGAAATCGATCGACCGACCTCGCTCGACGAGCTCGGCGAGTGCGGACTGAACGCTGGACGGCGTGTCCAGATCCAGCGCCAGCGGCGTGAAAACCTGTGTCTTGGTCTTAGCCGCGAGTTGAGCGGCCGTTTCCTGGACCCGAGCCAGGCTGCGGCCAGTGATGATGATCTCGCGCCAGCCCTCTCCGGCAAGTATGCTGGCTGCCGCATTACCGAGCCCGGAGGTGGTGCCGGTGACGAGCGCGATCGAATGTTCCATGGGCATCTCCGTGGTGAAGGGTGAAGGCCGAGTCGTGAAGCCCTGCGAGGCCAGAGCCGGTTTGCAATTTCGAACGATTCAGTTATATATTGGCTCGGTGGGGGTTGTCAAGGAGGCGCGAAAGGTCTCCTCCGAGGCGACCAGAGGATTGACAGAGCTACGGGTAATCAGTAGTCTCGCTGCGGACGGAGTATGAGTGGGATGGCCAAGGCTGCTGAGAATCGCCGCAGGCACGGCATCGACTTTGCGGATTCCCATCGCGGCGCTTGAGGATCCGAACCGGCTCGAGGACTTCGACACCCGCTTCGAGGACGGTGAAGAGCGAATCAGGGCCATCGGCATGGCGGTCGGCACTGTGCTCTTCGTGGTCATGACCTGCCGTTCCGAGAGGACGTGCCGCATCATCTCCGCCCGCAGGGCAACGCGACATGAGCAAGACCGGTACTACGCGGAAGATCGTGAAATCTGGTGAGGCACCGCCTCGCGGTGAGACCGATTGGGCACGCGTGAACGCGATGACGGACGAAGAGGTGCTGGCGGCGGCTCAAGCCGACCCTGACGCCCAGCCGCTAGGCGGTGAGGCTCTGGCGAAGATGCGTCGGGTCTCCCGCGTGAAGGCATTGCGGCAGCGGCTCGGCATGACCCAGGCAGAGTTCGCGGAAGCCTTCGGTCTGCCCATCAGTACGCTTCGGGATTGGGAGCAACTTCGCAGCAATCCCGATGCGCCAGCCCGCGCCTTGCTTCGAGCGATCGAATGCGAGCCCGACACGATGCGCCGCCTTCTGTCGCGGGTGGCTTGACCTTTGACTGGTTCATCCAGCGGTCGAGTAACTTGCTCCGATCCCGTGACGCCAGCCGAGGTCTACCGCGACGGCAGGCTCGTGCAGCTACCGGCCTGGCAGGGCTGGGCCCGAGCCGCAAGAGAGAAGCTGGAAAAGCTCCAGGTGGGACAGCAACGAGGGGCGGTGCCGGCCCCGGCCTGACGGCCGGGAGCAACCGCCGGAGTGACACAAGAGTCGACCAACCAGGTCCACTTGATCTGCGAGCCAGGACAAAAGGGCCTCAGACCGAGAGTTCCACGAAGGGATTGCGAATCGTCAGACGATTGACCCGCATCCCGTCTTGCATGTCCTCGCTCCAGAGGCGCGTGCAGCCTCCTTCGATCGCGGCAGCGACGATCAATGCGTCGTAGAAAGCTAACGCATAGCGCTCCCGCAGCTCCAGACCTCGTGCGTAAAGCCCTGGGCTCGGCATCAGCCGCCAGAGCGGCGCCAGGACACCGGCGAGAAAGTGGCGCGCCTCAGCGGGAGTGGCCCGCTTCTTCAGCTTGCCGGTAAGCACGGCAAGGGTTTCTTGAACAACCTGGAAACTGATGCAGGCGTCGCCGGACTCGATCCCTTCGTAGACCAGGCGCCGGGCGATTTCGCGCCGGCGTTCGTCGGTCTCGTCGAACAGATAGACGAAGATGTTGGTGTCGAGAAAATCAGCGTTCATTCATCTCCTCACGCGTGAAGCGGCGCCCCCCGGTGCGCAGCTTGCCGCGCAGCTCGTCGATCACGGCCAAGGCTGCGTCCGCTTTGCTCTGGCGCTGAGTGTATTCGCCCAGCCAGCGGCGGAACTGCTCGTTCAGCGTGGTGTGCTCGGCCCGCGCGCGGGCGCGTGCGGCTTCGATCAGATCTTCGTCGGCGCTCAGGGTGATGTTCTTCATAGAAGCCTCCAGTGCACGACAGCAGTGTACACCAAGATAGTGTGTATCAACCGCCATCGCTCCCGCATGGACCGACGCCGGCTCCCTCCGAGCAGCGCTACCCGACGACAAAGTCCGCGCTCGGGACGAGCCAGTACCGGCGGAAATGCAGGCGCACATGGTCGAAGAGCGGGCCGAGCGCCGCACCCTCCCGGTCGCGGCTCTCGCCCAGGATTTTCTGGAAAAGGAGCCAGGCCGAGAGGCCGTTCTGGTGCACCTTCCAGCCCGCCAGGGTCGGCGTGGACTCCTCAAGGATACGAAGCGCGGTCGCCGGGTCGCCCTGCCCCACGTGGGCTTCGGCAAGGTCGATCGTGACCAAGAGGAACTCGCGCCTCAGATCCCTTGCACGGTACTCCTCCCGCACCTCCCTCAGGATCTCCGCCGCCTCGGCGTGGAGCGCGAGGGCATGGCTGATCCGGCCCTGGAGCCAGTGAAGCCGGAGCTGTACCTCGACCTCCCGGAACTGCCGGTAGAGGGGCCGGGCGTGGTCGTGGATCGCGAGCGCTTCCTGCGGCCGGCCGGCGGCCGAGTGGAACTCGGCGAGGTGGTGCGCTGCCCGGAGTTCCATCCGCGGCTCGCGCACCGGATTCAGGAGTTGGAGTCCGTGCTCGATATGGGCGATGCCGCGCTCCGGGTTCACGTGGCCGATCGCCTCGCCCATCGCGATCAAGGTCCGGCCCTGGAAATGTGGCTCGTTCGCCGTGAGATAGAGGGAGAGCGCCTGTTCGAGGATGGCCTCCGCGGTCTCGAACTCGCCCACGGCCGCCGCATAGGAGGCATCGACGCGGTAGAGGTGCGCCTTGTCCCGGGGGTCGCCCGCCCCTTGCTCGTTGCACTCCCAGGCTTCGGCGATGGCCCGGCGCGCCCCGTCAAGGTCTGAGGCGAGCCGGCGGCAGTCCGCGAGGATGCCGAACGCCTGGGCGCGCATGTCCTTCGCCACCGCTTCGCCACCGACCGCGAGGGGATCGAGGAGGTTCGCGGCATCGAGCGCAAGGAGAGCGATCTCTGCCGCTTCCTGGAGGTTCCGCTCCCGGTACCAGCGGGCGGCATCGAGGAGCGCCTGGAAGAGTCCCCAATGGTGCCAGCCCTTGTGCTCGACGACGACATGGAGCCGCTCGTGGGGCGGGAGCGGGTCCAGAACCGACCAGTGCGCCCAGCCGCGGAGGCGCTCCAGAGCCACCCGCCGTGCGGCCCGGGTCGTGAAGCGAGACGCCGCCTGGAACGCCTGGGCGTAATCGCCCTCGATGAACGCCTCCGCGCCTGAGGCGCCGAGCCAGTATCCCGTCTCGGCGGTCACCCGCTCCGCGAGGGCGACGCATTCGGGGCAGCGCGTGATGAGGTGACGGACGACCGCTCGCCGCTCGGAACGGGTGACCCTGAGGTCGAGGAACCGCCGGAAGAGGTCGGCCGAGAGGTGCCAGGTCTCCGCCATGTGGGGCGCGGTGGCGAGAACGACGTTCAGCCGGCGGGCCGCGCGCGGTGCCCGGCCGGCGAGACGTTCCAGAAGCATGCGACCCGGTTGAGGCCGTAGCGGGTGGCGTAGCCCTCGAACTCGCTGCCGCCTGGCTCCCGGAGCCGGAGGCGCGCGGTCGACGGAGTGAAGATTGCAGGTCCTGCCATCAGCTCGTTTCTCCTTCGCGCGCCTTTGCATGGGCAAAGCAGTGGCTTGTCCTCCGACCCAGAGGGGCGGAGACTGCACCCATCGGGACCGCCCTCTTACGGGCAATGGCGCCCGTGCGGACGCGCTGTCCCTGAAGGGAGAGCTATGCTTCGGCTGCTCCTCGGTCTCCTATCCTTCCTCGGCTCGTCCTCCACCCCGCCCCAGCCTCAACCCGACATTGGGAGCGGCTGGGACCCCGGCGGCTAGGGCGTCCTCTCGGGCGGAGTCGCAGCAATTGCGGCTCCGCTCTTTGTCGCTATACTAGGAACCTTGAGTTTTGTCTTGCGCTAACTTACGCACCGCTTACGCCAATCGGCAGGAGTTGCGTATATGCACGGAGAGGCCCATGAGAGTTTGGAAGGGCTGCGGCGACTCTTCGCTGGGCACGGTGCTCCGGGCGAAACCGACCGCGTGGCGGCCCATCTCCTGGGCTGCCGCCCGTGCTGGCTCCTCGCCGCCCGAGCTCTTGCAGCGCACAAGGCGAGCGGGAGCGTGGTCCTCCATGGTCGGCTGCGCGCGATCGCCGATCTGCACGAGATGGAGCAGGCGCGACTGGAGCAGTGGCTAGAAGCGCAGGCGGCCTGGGCCGACCTCCGCTTGCTCGGCACCAAGGCGCGGCGCGACAAGGTGCGGCTCACTCGGTCTCTCCACACCCTCGCTTTCCTCGAAGTGCTCCTCGACGAGGCAGCGAAAGGGACGCCTGCGGAAAGTGAGGAGGCTTTCTCCCTCGCCTTCCTTGTCGCCGCTCAACTGCCCACCCCCACATTCTCAGCGGAGCTGAAGAACGATCTCTGCGCCGACTGCTGCGCCGAGGTCGGGAACGCCCGGCGGCGGCGCGCGAAATGGCCTGCGGCCCGCGACGCCCTGAAGAAGGCCGCTCACTATGTCGAAAAGGGCAAGAAGGACGGCGTGATGCAGGGCAAGGTGCTCTGGCGGACCGCGCAGCTCGAATCAGATCTCGGAAACCTCGAAGAGGCCCGCAGGCTGCTCTATCGGACGATCGAGTTTTTCGAGGCTGCCTCCCAGGCATTTTGGAAGAGCACCGCTCTTGCGCAACTCGCGTACTTGCTGCTCGACACCGAGCCTGCCGAAAGCCTGCGCGTGATCGAGCAGTGCCTGTCGCTCATCCCGCCAGAGAACCCCCGCCTCGTCGTGTTCGCTGAGAGCATCAAGATCGATTGCCTGATGGCCCTCGGGGCGCCCGATGAGGCGCTTCTGCGCTTCTATGGCCTCAAGCCGCTCTACGAGCAGTTCCGAGAGCCTTTCATCCAGCTCCGGCGGCGCTTCACCGCCGCTCGACTCCTTGAACACCTTGGGAGGCCGCGGAAGGCGGAGCGGCTCTTTGAAGAGGTGATCGCCGCCGACCTGGAGCACGGACTCGTGAAGGACTACTTCCTGGATCTCGCCTACCTCTTCGGCTTTTTCCTCCGGCGCGGGCAGATGGCGGACGCCATCGCGGTCTGCCGGCGGGCGCGGGAAGAGCTGTCCCTCCTTGATGACAGCGATGAGGACAGCCCCGAGTCGGCGCGCGACCAGATGCGGATGGTCTGGCAGCGGCTCGAAGAAGGGGTCAAGAAAGGCACGATCGAGTTTGGCGCGATCACGGTGTTGCGGGACTACATCAAAGCCCACTGGCTACGACCGGCAAACGAGATGCCGTCCTTCCAGAGAACGCAAAGGCACGTTACGAATGTCGGCCGCACAGGCCCGTCGCCTGGAGGCCAAGGTGCCGGCATTGCCGCTATTCCACCTCCAGGATCTCCGGCACCAGGCGGCGGTCGATGACCGTCACCACCGCGACGGTGAGCGGCAGGCGGAAGCGCCGCCGGCCGCAGCCGCCGGGGTTGAGCAGCAGGCAGCCGCCCTCCCAGCCCAGCTCCGGGCGGTGCGAGTGGCCGAAGACGACGAGCTGCGCCTCGCGCGTCCAGCCCGGGACGATGTCCTCCCGGCGGTGGGTCATGCGGTAGGGCGGCGGCGAGCCGCTGGCGAGCGCCGGCAGCGCCGCGAGCGCCCCGTCGTCCACGTTGCCGCGCACCGCCACCAGCCGCCCGGCAGGCACGAGCGCCGAGAGGCCGGCGAGCACCTCGGGCGTGCCCACGTCGCCGGCATGCAGCAGCAGGTCGCAGCCGCCCAGGCGCTCGATCACCCGCGGGCGCAGCAGGCCGTGGGTGTCCGCCAGGACGCCGATGCGCAGGGCCGCCCTCCTCACCCCTGCCGCGGCGCTGGCGGCGCTGGTGACGGCGCCGCAACCGTTGGTGCCGTCGGCCCCGGTGCCGGTGCTGCCGCTGGCGGTGACGGCGCCGGTGGAGTTGGCGCCGGCGTCGGAGGGGATGGCGCAGGCGCCGGCGGCAGGGCCGTCCCCGGCGCCGGAGCCTCTCCCGGCGGGTCGCTCGGGTCCACGCAGCTCACGCCGGGACGGGTGTAGATGCGGCAGCGGCCGGTCTCGCGGCGCAGCACGAAGCCGCGGTCGCCCTCGAGCAGGTGCCAGACGGCCTCGCCCGACGCCGCGCCGGAGAGCTCGGCGTCGGCCGGGCGGAAGATCAGCACCACGTCGGCATCCGCGGCATGGCGCAGCAGGTAGCGCGACGTGCGGTTGGGCAGCAGCACGATGCGGCGGAAGTCGGTCGCCACCGCGGTCCGGGGCGGGCAGCGCCGCAGCCAGTGGGTGATCGCCCGGTCGTCGGCCAGCACCTGCGGGCCGAAGCCGCGGGCGTAGCGGCCGTGCCACTCGACGGTGTCGTCGAGCCGGCGCAGCGGCA
>JASLEW010000411.1 GCA_030150965.1 Thermoanaerobaculia bacterium
CGCCGCCGGCCGCGCGCGCGAGGCTGGCCGGCAGGATGGCGCGCGGCGCCCGCGAGGCCGACCAGGTCCAGGCCACGCGCAGCCGGGCAAGCTCGGGGGCCGCGAGGTGGAGGCCTCCCGGCCCGCCCACCGCCGCGCTCACCGAGCCGTCGTGGTGGACCAGCCGCCACTCCGTGGAGCCGGCGGCGCCGGTCAGCAGCAGCAACAGCCAGAGCAGGGCAGCGCTCACCCTTCTTCAGACCTCCCTCAGAAGGGCCGTCGAGCGGCGGGTCCCGCCGGCCGGGCTCAACTGCCGATCGCGGCCATCACCAGGCGCTGCCTGGCGACCGGCCGGAATCCCCGCCCATCCTCGTAGAGCAGCAGCACCAGCCGGCCGTCGCGCACGTCGCCGCGCAGGTGGGCGAAGGCGCTCGCGCCGGCGAGCGGAACCCGCGAGGCGGTCCAGCTGCCGTCGCGGTGGAGGATCTTGAGCTCCCAATGCGTCGCGTCCTTCCCGGCGCTGCGCACCACGACCCCCGCGTCCTCGCCGAGCGGCAGGATCGCATCGACGGTGCGGCGCTGGTTGAGCCAGGCCAGCCGCTGCGGATAGTCGGCCGCGAGCCGCGCGGTCTGCTGGGCGGTGAGCGTCGCGCAATCCGTGTCGATGCCCAGGACGGCCGTGTCCCACGCCCGCACCGGCCTGCCGCCGCCATCGAACAGCTCGGCGCCGGGCTGCACGCCGGGGATCACCAGCAGCGAGCCGTCGGCGAGGAAGCGGGCCGCCCCGAGGCCGAAGGAGCCGCAGTTGACCATCGCCCGGGCGCCCGGTCCGGTGGACGAGAAGGCGATGGGCCGCAGGTCGCTCAGCCGCCGGTCGAGCGAGCCCAGCCACCCGATGGCGCCGTCCGGCGCGAAGCGGCGCTGCTCGTCGGCGCGCACGCCGACCACCGCGAGCCGGTCGCCGCGCACGTCGATCCCCTGGACGAACTCGAAAGCCTCGCTGAGGACGCCGCTCTGGCCGAGCCTGCGCCATGCGACCTGAAACGCCGGCGCGGCGGTGACCAGGTACTCGCTCGACGCCGCCAGGCGGCTCGCCAGGAACACGCCGCCGGGCTTGCTCTTGCCCGGGATCACCTGCTGGAGCACGCCGATGCCTCCGGCAGTGTCCGATCTCGCCCCGCCCCCGCCGCCGGCCGGCAGCGACGCCTCGACCACCCCGCCGCCCCCGAGGGCCACGTAGACCGAGTGGCCGCTCGCCCAGCGCAGGTCGATCGCGGCGTGGAGCTCGTCGGGAAGCTCGGTCTGGCTCAGGATGCGGATCGCCGGTCCAGGCGCCGTCGCCGGAAGGGGTGCGGAGGCCGAGCCCGCGGCCATCGGCACCACCAGAAGCGACAGGAGCGCGAGCAGCGCCGCGCGCCGCCGGCGAGCTGTCAGGCGCGGGGGCACTCGGATCGTCTTCCGCGCGGGACGCCCAGGCGCCGACGCTGCTGCACGCGGGACAGGGAGCCGGCGTTCCCCTGGAGCGAGCTGCCGAGGGGGCCGGGCCAGGCGTGGACCGCGACGCGCTTCCACAGATGCATGCACCGCCGCGGCGAAATATCGACGCGACTGGACGCCACGCCCGTTATCGATCCGCAACATGATCCGCAACATAGTGGCAGTTTCAGCTTAAAGCAATAGCGCCTTTATTGATATACCGGCTCCAGGTATGCAAGAAGGTAATTCTGTTCGGGATCCAGCCTGTCCCCGCCATCTTTCCGGCGTAGCGGAGATCCCATCCGGAGATCTTATCGCCAAGAGTTGTCGAATTCGATAACCCGGGAGGTCCCAGTGGCCCGAGCCGGATGCTGGCGGCATCCGTCAGCGAGCCATCAGGTGCAGCGGGGACGCTAGGCCGCCCGCTCGACGCGCTGGCGCACCAGGTCGGCGATGACCGTTCCCAGCTCGACGTGCTCGGCGCGGCAGTCCTCTTTGCTCCGGCCGGTGGCGGCGCGGTAGAGCTGCGAGCGCTCGTCGTCGTCCAGGCCGGCCATGCCGAAGATGGAGTTGCCCTCCCAGAACAGGTAGGAGCCGTCCTCGCAGCGCGTGTAGTCCAGGGCCAGGATCTCCGGCCCCAGCGCCTGCGCGGCGCGCCGCACCTGCCCGGGCTCCTCGTCGCCGGCGGCGCGGAAGCGCCGGTCCTCGGCCGCCGCCGGCTCGCCGGTGAGCGCGGTCTTCAGCTTGAGCTGCCAGCCGGCGCCGATCATGTGCTGGCGCGGCAGCAGGCGGTCGCCCACCAGGAAGCTGCGCCGCTTGCGGTACAGGCCGTCGGCGTAGCGGGTGTCGCGGAACTCGATGGCGAGGGAGAGCGGCGCCCGCCCCTCCCGCTCCCGGCGGGCGAGCGCCGCCTGCGCCGCCTCCCGGTCGCCGACCAGGAAGGCGTCGTTCAGCGCGTGGGCGCCGCCGTCGGCGCGCAGGATCAGGGGGAAGCCGAGCGGCAGCCGGTCCAGGTCGGCGGCGGCGGCGACCGGCGCGAAGCGGGCGCACGGCACGTCCCGCGCCCGCCAGGTCCGCAGGCAATACGAGTGGCGGATGCCCAGGCGGCGGCTCAGCGGATTGATCACCGGGATGCCCAGCTCGGCGCAGCGCGCCTCCACCTGGCGCTCGAAGAGGACGCGGCTGGGCGGCGAGGCGCCGCCGTAGAGGTCGTGCAGCGGGCAGGGCTGGAAGACGTGGCGCCGGCGATGGTCGCCGCCCCACCAGGAGAGCACGGCATCGACGCCGCGCAGGTCGGGGCAGCGGTGGCTGGGCAGGGCCGCCGTCCAGGCGATCTGCCGCCGCTCGAGTCCCCAGAGCAGGCCCTGGGTGGCGGTGGCATCGCGGCGGTAGCGCCGCGGGTCCCGCCCGGCCACGATGAGCAGCTTGATCGGCATGAGGTGGTGCTCCGGGATCGGAAAGCGGTGGAGAAGGTTGCGCCGCGGAAGCCCGCCGGAACGGTCCGGCGCAATATAGCGCAGTGCCTGCCGCCGGCGGTCCGGGTTAGAGTGCACGCCCGGTGGCACCCGGCGACCTCATGGAGCGGCGATGAGACTGGCAGCGGAGCGCCTGGCGGGCTTGCCCGGCATTCTTCAGCGGGGGGCTCAGCGGGATCGGCAGGCCGGGCCGCCCCTGCCAGCCGGCGGCGGCGGCACGGTGCGACGGCTGGAGTACACGTCCTGGGAGCTGATGCCGCCGCTGTGCAGGTTCCTCTACTGTTACGGCGGCCGGGTCTACGAGAAGCGCATTCGCTTCGTGGACACCCCCGAGGAGGCCTTCCGGGACGCCGATCCGGCGGTGCTCGCCAACCTACTGGGGCACATTGGCCTGGCCTTCGTCCCCTATCTCTTCATCCTCGAGGATTTCACCCACCTGCGGGTCGGGCCGGTCGCGCTCTCCCCCACGGGGCGCGAGCTGCTCTCCGACCTGCTGTGCCACGGCCTCGCCGAGCTGCGCCTGCGCAACGGCCTGGACCTGCGCCGCCAGATGGTGATCGAGGCCCCGCCGCAGCAGGCGCCGGGCGCGGCGGGCGTGGCTGCGGCGGGCTCGTTGGGCGCCCATGCCACCGGAAACGCCGGAAATGTCAGAAATGCTGGAAATGCCGGAGATGCCAGGAATGCCAGCGGCGCCAGCAACGCTGGCAATGCCGGGAGTGCCCGCGGTGCCGAGGCGCCGTCCTCCTCGGGGGCCCTGCTTCTGGGCGGCGGTGGCAAGGACAGCGCGGTTTCGGCGGCGGCGCTGACGGCGGTGGGAGAGCCGTTTTCCTGGCTGCTGGTCGATCCGGCGCCGGCGGCCCTGCGGGCCGCTGCCGATGCCTCGGGCGCCGGGGCGGCGGCGGTCGCCGGGAGCGGCGGCGCGCTGGTGCTGCGCACCGG
>JASLEW010000462.1 GCA_030150965.1 Thermoanaerobaculia bacterium
TCGAATGCGCCGGCGCCGCGGCCGGCGACGGCTGATGCGGCCTCACTCCGCGAGCAGCGTCAGGCCGAGGAACCTGGCATAGGCGCTGGCCGCGCGCCGCACCGCCCGCTGCTCCGCGGGCCCGAGCGGGCCGAACGGCTGGGGCACGACGGCGACCGCTCGCCTGCGCAGCTCGCGCTTCCAGGTCCCGGCCACCCGGCCGCCGAGGACCAGGAGGGGGAGGAACATGCCGTTGCCGCCGGGCACGATCCGGCGCGCGTGCTCGGGTGCCAGCATCGCGGACCGGTCCCTGTAGCCCAGCAGCAGCTCGTCGAACGGCGGCAGCAGATGGGCCGCCGGCGCCTTCGCTCCGGCGGCGGGCGCCTCCGCCGGCATCCAGAGGGCTTCGCCGTCGAAGGTCGCGCGGGCGAGGAGCGGTGCCGCGGCCTCGATGGCGGTGCGCGCCTCGGCGGCGGCGAGCCCCGACCACCAGGCGAAGTCCTGCGCCGTGGCCGGGCCGTGCCCGCGGAAGTACCGCATCGCCAGCTCCGCCAGGGCCTGCTCGCGCGGCAGCGGGATGGCCGCCGGCACCGCCCGCAGCCAGTCGTCGAGCAGCACGAAGGTGTGCTGCTTGCCCTGCCGGGCCCCGAAACAGACGACCCGCTCCTGCGCCAGGCGCCACAGGACATGGATCCCGCGCTGCCCGGCGGGTGAGACGCCGGCATCCGCGAGCAGCCGGAAGATGGCGTCGCGCGAGAGCTGCCGGCCGCCCTCGAGCGCCCGTACGATCCGGCGCTCGCTCTGCCGGAAGGCCGCGCCGTCCAGTCCGAGCTGCTCGGCGCGCCGGCGCTGGCGTGCGATGTTGCGCGGCGCCAGCAGCTCCAGCATCCAGCGCACGTCCGCCGCCGCCACCAGGTGCAGCGTGCCGCGCAACGGCCAGGAGCGCACGATGCTGCGCTCCGCCACCGCCCTCTCGACGTCGCCCTCGGTTGCGCCGGGCGTGCGCACGCCGACGGCCCAGAGCGCACCGAGGTAGTCCTGGGCCTGGATGGCGCCCAGCCATGCCACCGTCGCCGCCGGTCCGCCCGCGGCGCTGGTTGCGCCGGCGCCGTCGCTGGCCAGGCGCTGCTGGAGCAGGCGGCGCTGGAGCAGGGAGCGGAGGGTCCCGGTCATGGCTGCGAGATCATGGCCGCCGGCGGGCGGCGCCCGGGCCGGCCTGCCAGAGGATTCCCCGCGGCGGCAGCGGGCTCGGCTCTCTGCCTGCCATCCGGTCCTTCCTGTCGCATTTCTCCTATCACCCGCCGGCGCGTCGCGCAACGATCGGCTGCCGCGTCGCCACGGCACACGATCGCCCCTTCCGGGCAATTTCGTTCCTGGGAGCCGGCCTGCCTACTCGAAGTAGCCGTTGACGTCGAGCAGCACCTGCACCGCTCCGGCGGTCATGTCGTTGTGCAGGGTGAGGGCGGCGTTGCCGTCCTGGGAGAGCGCCAGGATGCCGTTGTTGGCGCGCACCTCGCCGGCGCCGAAGCTGATCGCCGTCGCCACCGGCAGGACGCTCCCGGCGGCGAAGGCGCGCAGGTCGCCGGCCGCCGGGGCGGTGACCACGGTGAGGTTGGCCGAGACCGAGCGGGCGGCGGCCGGGATTCCGCAGCGCCCGGCGAGGTCGAACGTGCGCTCGGCGCCGGCGGCGAGCGCCGGGCCGCCGTAGGCGCCGGCCGCGGTGCGGGTGTCGAAGACGCGGCAGGGCGGCACGGTGTGGAACCTGGCCGGCGCCGGCGTGATGTCGCTCGGCGCCACCACCGCCAGGGTCGCCGAGCGGGCGCCGAGGGTCAGGGAGAGGCTGCCGCCGAGCATCGTCGCGCTGCCCACCGCGGCGCCCAGCCGGTGCGTGCCGTCGAAGCCATAGAGCTTGACCGGGGCCGTCCAGTCGCCGGCCACCTGCACGGCGGCCGGGTGGCTCACCGTGTCCTTGTTGAACAGCAGCAGGAACAGCTGATTGGCCGGGCCGAGCACGGCGTAGGCGCCGACCTGGTCGACGTTGCCGCTCACCGCCTGCACCGAGCTGCCGCTCACCTGGCTGCCGGCGCCGTCGTAGCTCAGGTAGAGGAGGAAGGCGTCCTCGACCGGCGTGTTGGGCGCCGGGGCCTCCCAGCGCGTCGCCAGGTCCACCCCCTCGCGGCCGAAGATCGCCAGCGCCTCGGCCTGCGCCAGGGCGCTCGACAGCCCGCTGTCGTCGCCCCAGTTGTACTCGCTGAGCGCGATCCTGGTGCCCGGCAGGTGGGTGCTCACCCAGGTGCGCATGCGCGGGATCAGCTGCACCACCTGCCCGATCCACGACTCGTCGACGTAGGTGGGGTCGTAGAGGCTCTTGAGCGAGCGCAGCCGCAGCGCCGAGGTGGCCGCCGACTCGTCGTCCGAGAGCGCCACGTTGGTGCCCTGCGGGTAGTAGTGGAGATCGAGGTAGTCGAGCAGCTTGACCCCGTTGGCCACCTGGTACTGATGGATCTGATCGAGGTACCAGTCGAGCAGCGGCTCGTTGCCGTGCGCCCTGGCATCGGCCCCCGCCGCGCAGCCGTCGGCGGCGGAGAAGAAGTATCCGCACCAGCCCCACTCGGCCGGCCCGAACACCTGGGCGCCCGGGTCCTGCGCCTTGATCGCCGCCGCGTAGTCGCGGGTGCGCTGCCACTCCTCGTCGTAGGTGAGCGGATTGGGGTGGACGTCGCGGTGGGTGCTGTTCCACAGCGCCGGCTCGTTGTCGAGGGCGTAGAAGCGCACGCCGCCCGCCGCCGCGGTCCCGGTGCGCTGCGCCAGGTGCGCCATCCAGCCGGTGACGAAGCCGGGATCGATCGCCCGCGAGGTGTCGCCCGGATCGTTGCCGGTCACCGGCGTGCCGTTCAGCAGGATGCCGTTGCCGGCGTCGGCGTTGCACCACGAGGCGTTGCCGGTCGCCGTGCACTCGGTCTGCTGCTGCGCGCCGTACCTGGCGACCGAGAATCCCCAGCGCGTCGTGCGGTCGAGCGGCGTCCAGCCGATCGTCGGCACGGTGATGAGCGGCTGGCCGCCGGCGGCGCGCGTCGCATCGACGAAGGCGTCCGACGACGAGCCGTCGGGCAGCGCCGCCGGGTCGGCGTTGTCGTTGGCGATGTTCTCGAAGAACCAGTCGCTCGCCCGGTTGGAGACGTCGTCCTGCCACGAGTAGCGGGTGGTGGCGTTGCCGCCCCAGCGCCGCACCGGCCAGCGGCGCTCGGCCGCCTGCGTGTCGTCGCCGAAGTTGACGCCGTAGATGAGCGGGCTGATGGCGCGCCGCCCGGCGGCCGGGTTGACCGTCACGGCGACCGTGGCGCCCGGCGGCGGGGGCGGCGGCGGCGTGGCCCAGGCGTTGAGCTGCACGTCGTCCACGTAGATCGGCGCCTGGCTGCCGCCGGTCGCGTCCTGCAGCCAGAAGCCGTTGAAGCTCCCCGAAGTCGCGCTCACGCCGAGGCTGGCGAAGGGGATCGTCGCCAGCGCCCAGGCCCCCGCCGGCACCGCGCCCCCCGCCACGAAGCCGGCGAGCGGCGCCGTCTGCCCCGTCGGGCTGCCCCCCTGGACCAGCGCCACGGTGAGCGACTGGCTGCCGGCGCCGGTGCCGTAGACCCAGAGCTGGATGCCGCTGTAGGTGGCGGGGGAGATGCCCGCGTCGAGGTGGAAGAAGAGGCCGCTCCAGCCCGCCGGGGTGAAGGAGATGGCGTCCTTGCCGCCGTGCACCACCGCCGTCTCGGCCAGGTTGAACGTCCCCCAGCTCCAGTTGGCGAAGCCGTTCTCCAGCTGATCGTCGTAGACGGCGAGCGGCGGCGGTGCCGCCGCCGCGCCGCGGAAACCGGCGCCGAGCACCAGCCCCAGGGCGAGCGCCGCCCCGGCGCGCAGCGCCGATGGCGCCGGCCGCCCCGGTGGCCTGGTCGTTCGCCGCGGCGGGCTGGTCATGGCGGAAGGCCTCGTCGGAAGGTCCCGGCGGCAGGGTGCCGCGCGCGGGCTCGGCAGCAGGTCCGGCCGTCAGTCTATGGGCTGCCCGCCGATGCCCGCTGTGAGCCGCGTCACACCCGGCCGCCCGGGGCGCCGCGCCACAGCACCGGGCAGATAGCGGGGTCGGCGTAGTCGGGGTCGCCCCTGGCATCCCTGCGGCAGAGGAGATCGTTGAAGTGGGTGACCGGCTTCCCACCCTCGTCCAGGACGCGCCGGTAGCGGTTGCCGCCGTCCTGCAGATGCACGGCCAGGGCGAGGCGCGGCACCCGCGAGGTGTTGGGGTAGCTGGCGTGGATGGTCCGGCAGTGATGGAAGCTCACCTGCCCGGCGGCCAGCGCCAGGGGCACGACGCGGCGCTCGCCGCCGGCCTGGATGCGCCGCTCCAGCGCCGCGAGGTCCGACTGGTGGAAGCTCTTGAGGCCGTCGTTGCCGGCCCAGCGGTGGCTGCCGTCGAGCACCGCGAGCGGCCCCATCTCGGGCGTGCAGTCCTGGAGCGGCACCCAGGCGGTCAGCATCTCCGCCGACGAGCAGGTCTGCCAGTAGGCGCGGTCGGTGTGCCAGCCGACGACGGTGTCGCGCGCCGCCGCGCCGGCCGGCTTGTGGATGAGCTGGTCGTGAAACAGCCGGATCTCGGCCGCGCCGCTGAGCCGCGCCGCGGCGGCGGCCAGGACCGGCGTCTCGACCAGCTGCCGCAGCTCCTCGACCTGCAACGACACGTAGTCGTTCTGCCGCAGCACCTCGCCGTCCTCCTCGGTCCAGTCGGCACCGGTCTCGATCAGCAGCGGCGCGTCGCGCTCGCCGGCGTAGTAGCGCTCAGCGCCGTAGCGCGCCGACTCCACCTGGTCGGCGGAGAGGAGCGGCGGCGACACCCACCAGCCGTGCTCGCGGTAGAACGCCACGTCGGCGTGGCCGGGCAGGAGGGCCAGCTGTTCGGCGGTCAGCTCCATTCCCAGGCTCCTCCGGGGTGCGCCGCCGCCCGCGATGGGCGCCGCGGAGGGGGGCCCTCAGCCGCGGGTGGCATAGACGAAATGCACCACCGAGCCGCGGTGGAGCGCGTCCTGCTCGACCTGCACGCCGAAGCCGCGGTCATGCAGCAGGGCGGCGACGCGCTCCACCCGGCGGTCGAGGTCGTGCACCTCGACAACCACCTGGCGGATCCGCGGCCAGTCGCCGTCGGCGATGCCGCGCAGCACGTCCATCTCGGCCTTCTGCACGTCGATCTTGAGCAGGTCGATGCTCTCCACGCCGCGCCCGGCGATCACCTGCGACAGCGGGCGCAGCTCGCAGTCGAACGCGGTCGAGGCCAGGCGGTCGTCGACCAGCTCCCCGGCGAAGGGGGCGAGGTCGGGCCCCTGCGCACCCTGCGAGAGGTTGCGCAGGATCGTGCCGAGCAGCGCCCGCTCCTGCTCCAGGTCGGGATAGAGCGACGACATCCCCGAGAGCGCCGGGTAGTAGGCCAGCCGTCCGCGGCCGGCGCGGTCGGACAGCGCGCAGGCGGCGAGCTCGATCCCGCCGAGCCCCGCGGTGTTCCGCCGCAGCACCTCGAAGAGCGGCGGCGCCGGCTCGAAGGCGTGCACCCGCAGCCCGGGCGCCCGCTCCAGGGCGTAGAGCGTGAACAGGCCGATGTTGGCGCCGACGTCGAACACCGTGCCTCCGGGCGGATAGCGGATGCCGGCGCGGTCGTAGGTGCGGTGCTCGAACACGTCCACGTAGAGGTACGCCGCCTCGGCGCGGTGCAGGCAGTGCAGCCGCCGCCCGCCCGGCAAGGCGAGGATCTGCACCTCGTCGAAGCGCCGGCCGGCGCCGCCCGGCGGCCCGCCCGCCGTGCCGGCGCCGCTCGCG
>JASLEW010000547.1 GCA_030150965.1 Thermoanaerobaculia bacterium
GTCCGGTTCGTTGTGGACATGGCCAACGAGCTCAGGCGGGGCGGGCCGCCCGGGGGAGAGCTGGCGGCTGGGCTGCCCGCGGGGGCGCCGCTCCTGTCCGCCCGCGGCGCCGGCGCCCGCTGGCGGCGGGCGGCCTACGCCGGCTATGCCCTCCACCTGTTCACCGTCTTCGGCATCGCGCTGTCGAACATCCTGCTCGGCCTGACCCTGGTGCTGGCGCCGCGGGCGCTCGCGGCGCGCCGGGTGCGCTGGGAAGCGCTCGAGCCGGTGCTGCTGCCGATGGGCTACTACCTGGTCTTCCTCACCGCCTCGATCGTCATGTCCTACGAGCCGGGAGCGAGCCTGCGCGCCTTCGGCGAGCTGTTCGCCATGGCGACCCTCTTCCTCGGGCCGGGGCTGGTGCGCGGCGAGCGCGAGCTGCGCTGGCTGATCGACGGCATGATCGCGGTGGCGGCGCTCATCGCCCTGCGCGGCCTGGAGCAGTACGTGCTGCTCAGCTTCGGCGAGCTCGACCAGCGCATCCGCGGCCCCTTCTCGCACTACATGACCTTCTCGGGCGTGCTGCTGATCTGCGACGTGCTGCTCATCACCCAGATGGTCTGCGGCCGGGCGGCGCGCAGCCCCTGGCGCTGGGCGGCGCTGGCGCTGATCAACGTCGCTCTCGTCGGCACCCTGACGCGCGGCGCCTGGGTGGCGCTCGGCGGGACCCTGCTCACCCTGCTCGGGGTGCTCGCCCGGCGCCGCCGCCCGGGCGACGAGGCGCGCCCGCGCCATCGCGGCCGGCGCTACGCCGCCGTCTTCCTCCTCGCCCTCCTGGGCGCGTTCCTGCTCGTGCCGGCCTCGGTGCTGCACCGCGCGGTCACCATCCTCGACCTGCGCGATCCGTCCAACTACGACCGCCTCTGCATGCTCGACGCCGGGCTGCACATGATCGCCGAGCGGCCCTTCGTCGGCCTCGGCCCCGACATGGTGGACCACCGCTACGAGATTTACCGCCAGCCGACCGCGCCGCGCTACTGGGTGCCGCACCTGCACAACAGCTTCCTGGAGATGGCCGCCGAGCGCGGCCTGCCGTCGCTCGCCGCCTACCTGTGGCTGATGCTCGCCGGCGTCCGCCTGGCGCTGCGCCGCTTCCGCCGCGAGGGCGGCCTCGCCGGCCCGCGCGCCGAGATCTACCTGGGCAGCGTCCTGGCGCTCCTCGCCTTCAACCTGGCCGGCCTGTTCGAGAACAACTGGGGCGACGCCGAGGTCAAGCGCCTCGCCCTCTTCGCCCTGATGATGCCCTTCTGCCTGGAGCTGGCGGAGGTGGAAAGCGCCGCGCCCAGTGGCGCGCCCGATCCAACCGCCGCGTCCAGCGGCGCGCCCGATGAAACCGCCGCGACCGGAGGTGCCCCGCCGGGTCCCGGCGCCGTGCCCCGCGGAGCGTCGGGTCGATCCGCCACGGCCCCCGGCGGCCCCGGCTCGCCCCATCCCGCCGCGCCGCTCGTGTGAACCCGGCCGTGCGCCGCCCCGCCACCGGCACGGCCGGCACCGCCGGAGCCGTCGGCACCGCCGGAATCGACGGAACCCAGGGACCTGTCGGAGCCATCGGCACCGTCGGCACCGTCGGAGCCGGGGCCGGTGGTGCCGGCCTGTCCCGGCGCGCCGCCGCGCGCCTGATCTGGGTGGTGCTCGCCGCCGGTCTGGCCCTCCTGGCGCTGCTCGTGGCCCGGAGCCAGGTCGGCGGCGACCAGCTGAACCTCCTGGCGCGCGGCTGGCTGCTGGCGGTGCGCGGCCGGATGGTCTGGTTCGGCAATCCGCTATCGACCGGCGGCAAGGCGCCGGGCGGCGTGACCACGCTCCTCGTCGGCCTGCCGCTGCTCGTCTGGCGCCATCACCGCGCGGCCACGGCGCTGGTGGCCCTCTGCCACCTGGCGGGCTACCTGCTGCTCGACCGCACCCTGGCGCGCATTCTCTCGGCGCGCGAGCGGCTGGTCTTCGCCTTGCTCTACTGGCTGAGCCCGTGGCAGCTCTACTTCGGCGGCTTCCTGTGGAACCCCAACTACCTCTTCCTGGCCGGCGCCGTCCAGCTGGCGACCGCCTGGCGGATGCGCGGCGAGGCGCGCTTCCTGCCGACCCTGCTGCACGCCGCCACGCTCGTCCTGGCGCTCCAGGTCCACCCGTCCTTCCTGGTGCTGCTCGCCGCCTCGGCGCTTCTCTGGTGGCGCGGCCACCTCCGCCCGCACCTCGCCGCGGCCGTCCTCGGCGGCCTGCTCGGCGCCCTGCCGCTCCTGCCCTGGGCCCGGGAGGTGCTCGCCCATCCGGTGCTGCTGGCCGGGGTGCACCGCGGCTTCCCCGGGCGCGGCGTCGTCTACTCGCTGCCGCGCGGCGTCCTCTACTGGCTGCGCTACTCCTCGCTGTCGCTCGCCGGCAGGACCAGCCAGTTCGACTTCACCGAGACGCTGGGCGCCGCCGCCGACCGCCGCCTCACGCCCTTCTTCCGGCTGCTCACCGAGATCCTCGGTCCCGCGACGGTGGTGCTGCCGCTCGCCGCCAACGTCCAGCTCTGGCGCCGCGCCCTGCGCCGCCAAGCCCCCTGGCGCCGCCCGGCCGCGCCGCCGTCCGGCCGCGCCTGGCTGCGCGGCTACGCGCTGCTCACCTTCCTCGCCGCCGCCGCGGTCTACGCCGTCTCGCCCACCACCCTGATGTACTGGCAGGGGCTCTGCCTCTTCCACGCCGCGGTGCTGCCGCTCACCCTCTGCGCCGGCCGGCTCCTGCACACCCGCCATGCACCCCGCGTGCTCGCCGGCGCCGCCGCCTACGCCGGCCTCGCCGTCCTCCTCACCCTGGGCATCGCCCTGGGCACGCCCGACTTCCGCTGCCAGGGCCGCGGCACCGTGGTCTTTCCTCTGCGCTCCCACTCGCCGATGTTCCAGGACCTCCATATCCAGCAGACCTGCCCCTGGCCGCTCGACCGCCCCAACACCTGGTGGCCGGACGTCCTGCCGCTTGGGATGCCTGGGACTGAGCTTGCGTTGCCTGTCACCGGCAGGTAAGATGGCTATCCAGATGGCTAAGACGACCTCCGCCCGCATGAAGCGCTACTCCGTGGCCGAAGCGCGGGATCAGTTCACCAGCCTCGTCCATGCGGCCGAGGAGGGGCGGCCCATCGCGGTGACCCGCCGCGGCAAGCCGATTGCCGTGCTGCTGTCGCTCGCGGAGTATGAGCGTCTCAGCCAGAGGCAACGGGGGTTCGCGCAGCTCTACCAGGATTTTCTGCAGCGAAATCCCGATCTGAGGGAGGGGGCGGGCGAGGCAGAGGATTGGCTTCGTGATGCCCGCGATCCTGCGCCTGGCCGGGATTTCACCTGGTGAGCCTCCGCTTTCTTCTCGATACCAATGTGGTGTCGGAACCGATCCGACCAGCACCCAACCTGAAGCTTCTCAGGCAGCTGGAGCTTCACGCCGGAGCGGCAGGAATCGCCGCCCCTACCTGGCACGAGCTCAAGCTCGGCTGCGAGCGTCTGCCAAGGTCGCGGCGCAGGAAGCAGATCGAGGACTACCTCGCCACGGTCATCGCAGTCAGCTACCCGGTGCTTCCCTATGACGGAGAGGCGGCAGCCTGGCACGCACGAGAACGTTCCCGGCTGCTGGCGGAGGGACGGTCCCCGGCGTTCGTGGATGGCCAGATCGCGGCGATTGCCAGCGTGAACGGGCTGGTCCTGGTGACCGCAAACCAGCCGGACTTCGCCTTCTTCAAGGGCCTGCAACTCGACAACTGGCTGCGCTGAAGGCCTGATCAACGCTCCTCGCGCAGATCGCTCTGAATCAGCTCCGCCCGCCCCATCGTGCGGAGCTCCCGCACGCAGGTCTCGATCCGCGCCACCCGCTTGGCGATGAGGTCCAGGTCGGCGCCGGTCACTTCGTCGGCGGCCCTCCCCCTGCCCCCAGCCGGGGGTGCGTGCTGGGTCATCGCTCGTGCTCCGAGCGATCTTACCCCTGGTGCTCCGGGCGCAGCAGGTCGAGCACCGTCTTGACCGGGGCGAACGTCTCCCCGGGCACCTCCACGAAGACCGTGTTCCAGCCGGCCATGGCGCCGTTCCACAGGCCCGGGCGCTCCAGCGACCGGAGGGGGCGCCCCTCGTGCGACCTCTCGGCGATGAACACCGTCGCCGGATCGACGAAGCGGGCGAGGTCGTAGGGACGGCCGTGCCGGTCGTGCAGGGCGCAGGCGAGATCGACGGGATTGAAGTGCGTCGAGGCGGCGAGCGCCGCCTGCTGGTCCGGCTCGGGGCCGATCTGCGACGCCTCGACGATCTGCAGCGACACCTCGCCGGCGGCGGACTCCACCCAGAACGGGCCGCCGCCGGGCTCGCCACTGACCGGCACCACGCCGGCGACGCGCAGCGGGCGGTCGAGCGCCGCGACCAGGAGATGGCGCTGCTCGGCCGCGCTCGCCTCGGCGAATCTGGCGGGCAGCGGGTGCGACAGCTCGTGCTCGGCAAAGCGCGCCGCCTCGTCGATAAGCTCCTCGTCCGGCAGCTCGCCCTCCAGGTCCGCGAGCAGCCGGAAGGCCTTCTCCTGCAGGCCGAGCAGGGCCCCGCCGAGAATCTTCTTCCAGCGCACCACCTCCGGCTTCAGGCGGTCGGGCACCACGTTGTCGATGTTCTTGAGCAGCACGATGCCGGCGCCGCCGTCCGCCAGGGCTTGCAGATTGTCGAGCAGCGCGCCGTGGCCGCCGGGGCGGAACAGCAGGCTCCCCGAGGCGTCGCGGAACGGCTGCCGGTCGGGGCCCACCGCCAGCGTGTCGGTGGCGCGGCTCTGGTGCGAGAAATCGACCGCGAAGCGGCAGCCGAGGCGGCGGGCAAGCTCCGCGCCGCGCTCCGCCAGGCAGGCGCGGAACCCCTCCTCGTGCTGCGGCGAGACGGTGAAGTGCAGCCGGCAGAGCCCCGCGGCGTCCCGCGCGTAGGCGGCGGCCTCGGCCAGGTGCTCCTCGAACGGGGTGCGGGCGCCCTCCGGATAGCGGTGGAAGAGGATCAGCCCCTTGGGCTGCTCGGCGTAGCCCAGCCCCTCGCCGGTGAGCAGGCACGCGAGGATCGTGCGCCGCGCGGCGGCGTCCGGCACCGCCGAGCCGCCGCCGCCGCCGTTCTCTCCACCCGCGCCGGGTGGGCCGCTCGCGCCGTCCAGGTCCAGCCTGCCGTCCTGGGCAGGAGCAACGCCCGCCGCCGCCCGCAGGTCCAGGCCGCGCACCGCCGCCGCGGCGGCCAGCGCCTCGTAGAAGGCGAAGCGCGGCAGCTGCTCGAAGAAGGTGCGCACCTCGCCGCCCGGCTCCGGCGCCGCCGCCGGCTCCGACCGTGCACCGCCAAGGCTGCCACCGGCGGCACCGGCGGCACCTGCGCCGCCGGCCCCGCCGGCGCCACCGTTGCCGCCACCAGGACCGCGGGTGCGGCCG
>JASLEW010000919.1 GCA_030150965.1 Thermoanaerobaculia bacterium
CACCACCCGTGCCGGACGGCCGAAGCGGCGGCGCAGGAGGTCGGCCAGGTGCGGCGCCACCGCCAGCGCCGGCACGCGCCGGGCATAGGCGGCAAGGATCGCCGGATGCTCCCCCTGGTTGTGGGTGTAGCTGGCCTCGAAGCCCTGGCAGTAGTGCACCACCTCGGCCGGCCTCGCTCCGCCGCCCGGCCTCGAACCGGTGTCCGGCCGCGCACCGGTGGCCGTCATGGTGCCGGCAGCCGGCTCCGCCGCCGCACCCGCGGGGTCGCCGCCCGGCGGCTGCCCCTCCTCCTCGGTGCTCGCCTGGATACCGGCGAGCGCCAGGGCCGGCGCGATGGTGGTCCAGAAGGTGGCGACGATCACGTCGGCGGGCGGCAGCTCCCGCGGCGAGACCGCCGCGAGCGGCGCCGGCACCTGGAGGAACCGGGCCTCGACCGGGTACCAGTCGGGCGGCGGCCCGGGGCTCACCACGGTCACCTGGTGGCCGCGGCGCGCCATCAGGTTGGCCTGGTGGAGGGCCACCTTGGTGCCGCCGAAGAGCGCCGTGTCCTCGAGCAGGTAGGTGATGGCGAGGGGTGGGCGCCGGCCGCCCGGCGTGCTCAATCCGGGCTTTCGGTCAGCGCGAACTTGCAGCTGTGGCAGATGAAGTCGGCCGGCGCCGGCTCCAGCCCGTAGACCTGGCGCCGCAGCCGCGCCATCTCCGGCCCGGCCAGCACCTCGGCGACGCTGGCCCGCGTCAGGTCGCCGACCACCACCGACTCGTTGTAGTCCTGGCAGCAGAGGATGCACAGCCCGCGCGGGTTGATGTGCAGGTGCTGGAGCGGGCGCGAGCCCATGTGATCGCAGCCGCGGAGCTTGCGGCGGCGGTCGGCGACCCGCAGGCCGATCTCCAGGTAGCCGGCGCGGTCGTTGACCACGAAGGACTTGACGTTGAAGCGGCTGCCCGCGAAGCGGCGGCCGATCTCGGCGAAGTCGTCCTGGTGGCGCTGGTCGCCGGTGCCCAGCACCACGATGTCCATCTGCTCGGCGACCGGCCGGTCGCGCGCGTAATCGAGATTGCGCAGCACCGTCTGCAGGTGGTCGCCGCCGCGGTCGTCGCGGTATCTCTCCCGGTCGAGGGTCGAGAGATTGATCGACAGGAAGCGCAGGCCGCCCATCTCCACCAGGGCGTCGACGCGGTCGGGATTGAGGCCGGTGCCGTTGGTGAGCGCGGCCGGGGGGAGCCCCGCGGCGCGGATGGTGCGCACCTGGTCGACGAAGCGCCTGTCGAGGGTCGGCTCGTTGTAGCTGATCATGAACACCGCCTCGATGGTGCCGCGCCACGCCGCGAGCTCGCCCACGATGCGCTGGTAGAGCTCGGTGGGCATGAAGTAGTCCTCGCGCGGCGCCACCGAGACCGGGCAGAAGTAGCAGGCCTGGTTGCAGACGGTGTGGGCCTCGAGCGACACGTACTTGAGGCGGAAGCGGCGCGACAGGTCGATGCCCGGGGGCGCCACCCAGGCGCCCTCGCGCAGCGCGGCGAGCAGCGCCGGGTCGGCCGGGAGGCCGGCGCCGACCCGGCAGAGCGCCTCGTAGGCCGGCTGGCCCAGCGCCAGCATCTCGTCGCGCAACGGGTTGTAGACGCGGTCCGGGCCGAAGTGCAGGAACGGGCTGGGGGTGCATCCGTCGTTGGCCGCCGCCGGCATGTCGCTCTCTTGTACGGCGGCCTGCAGGGCGGCGTCCAGCGCCGGGGCCTCTTCCAGGTTGGTCGATGTCGCCAAAAGTCCTCTCCCACTGCCTGCGCTGCCGAACGAGACCGGCCGGCGCCCATCCCCCAGACCCTGCGGACGACGCGGGTACCGCGGATCCAGCTCATCCGGCCCGCGGGGCGGGCCGGCCGGCGCCCTGGCCGGCACGGATTGTACCGTGCCGGCCCGCCGGCTGCGTCACGAGGCGCTCGCGGGGCCCTCGCGCCGGCTGCGCTTGCGCTCCTCCAGCTCGGCCACGGTGCGCGGCCAGTCGCCCCTGAGCAGCTGCGAGAGCGCCCGGTCGGCGAGCAGCCGCCCGCCCGTCTGGCAGGTGGCGCAGTAGTTGGCCTCGTTCTCGGCGTAGACGAGGCGCTGGACCGGCGCGCCGCAGCGCGGGCAGGGGAGGCCGTAGCGGCCGTGCACCGCCATCTCGGGATGGAAGGCGGTCACCTTGTCGGGAAAGCCGGGCGTCGCGCGCCGCAGCCGCTCGGTCCACTCCGCCAGAACCTCGCGGGCGGCGGCGAGGAGCCGCGCCGCCTCCTGCCCGTCCAGGTCGGCCGTGCGCTTGAACGGCGACAGGCGTGCGCGGTGCAGGATCTCGTCGGAGTAGGCGTTGCCGATGCCGGAGAGGATGGTGGGATCGGTCAGCGCCCGCTTAAGGGTGTGGTTCTCGCGCCCCAGGGCGGCGCGGAAGGCGGCCACGTCGGCGGTGAGCACCTCCAGGCCGCCCGGGTCGAGCGCCGCCAGCGCCGCCTCGCCGCGCACCAGCTGCAGGGCCGCCCGCTTGCGGCTGCTGGCCTCGGTGAGGAGCAGCGTGCCGGCGGGGAAGTCGAAGGCCGCGAGACCGTTGCGTCCCGGGATGGCGGCGCCGGCCGGGCGCCAGCGCAGGCGCCCCGCGACCATCAGGTGGAGCACCAGGAACAGATCGCCCTCGAGCGCCAGGACGATCCGCTTGCCCAGCCGCCGCAGCCCGGTCACCCGCCGGCCCGCGGCCGCCGCCAGCGGCGGCTCGACCGAGCGCAGCAGGAACGGGCTCGCGAGGCGCACCCCGGCCAGCGGCTGCCCCAGGATCAGCGGTTCGAGCCGCTCCAGGTAGAGGGTGATGTCGGGCAGCTCGGGCATCGCCGCCCCATGATAGCGGGCGCGAGGGAGCGGCCGGTCGTCCCGGGGCGGGCCCGCCGGCAGTCCACGCGGGGCGGGCTGGCGGCCGGCAAGGCTGCCGGCTCGCTCTCCTGATCCAAGTCGTTATCCATCGGCCAGGTTCCGACCCTGAGCCATGAAGGTGGATGTGGCGCCCCCCGCCGCGCGGCGGCGCAGCTCCTCGTCGAGCCGCCGGCAGCCCTCCATCAGCACCTCCTGCCAGCCGGCGGTGATCGTGACCTCCGGGGCCAGGGCGCCGGCCTCCAGCTCGAAGGCTCCGCCCTGCCAGTGCAGCAGGCGGTAGACCGCGGTATCGCCGCGCTCCTCGCCGCAGCTGGCGTGGACGATGGCGCCGCGCTCGAACCAGATCGAGCCGCGCTCGTCGCCGCGCCGGATGTGCAGCGCGCCGGTGGCGAGCGACTGGGTGTGGATCTGGATCAGGTCGGGCAGCAGCAGCGAGATGGCGCCGGAGAAGCCCTGGCGCCGCTCCAGCAGGCGGTCGATGCAGGCCACCAGGGCGGGGAAGGCGAACGGCTTTTCGAGATACTCGACGGCGCTACTGCCGCGCACCTGGGCGATCACCTCCGGTCCGCCGTAGGCGGTGATCACCACCACCGGCAGCTCGGGCGCCGTGGCCCGCGCCTGCATCATCAGCTCCAGGCCGTTCATCCCCGGCATGCGCAGGTCGGTGATCAGCAGGTCGGCCGGGCGCTGGCGCAGCTCGGCGAGGCCGGCCTGCGGATCGGCGAAGCCCACCAGATCGAGGTCCGGACGGTCGCGCCGCAGGCGCCGCGCGGTGGACCAGACCAGGTCCTCCTCGTCGTCCACCATGACGATGCGCGATCTCATCGTCCGCTACCCGGCAGCACCACCGCGGCCACCGTCTCGGCGCCGGCCGGCGACCGCAGCTCCACCCGGCCGCCGTTCTGCCCCACCAGGGTCTGCGCCAGCGCCAGGCCGAGGCCGCGGCCCTTCGCCTTGGTGGTGAAGAAGGGGTCGAAGACCCGCGGCAGGTGCTCGCGCGGCACGCCCGGGCCGTCGTCGCGCACCTCGATGCGGGCCCAGGCCGTGCCGTCGGCGGCGGTCTCGGCGCCGACGATGACGCGCACCCCGGCGGTCCTGCCGGCGGCCTCGACGGCGTTGTCGAGCAGCGCCGTGAGGCTGGCCACGATGTGCTCGCGGTCGACCAGCACGTCGGGGATGCCGCCCCGGGCCTCGACGGCGAGCGCCGGCCGGTCAGGGGCGCTCATCGCCTGGAGCGCCAGGCGCGCCAGCGCCTCGGGCCGCTGCCGCGACGGCGCCGGCGCCCGCGGCTGCGAGAACTCGAGCGAGGTGCGGATGAAGCTCTCGACGCGCGCCAGCAGCTGCAGCATCCGCGCGGTGTACTGGCGCCGCGAGTCGCCGCTCTCCAGCTCCTCGTCGAGCGCCTCGGCCAGCGCCTGCACGGCGGCCAGCGGATTGCGCAGCTCGTGGGCGACGCCGGCGACGATCCGCCCGAGGGCGCTCAGGCGCTCGGCCTGCCGCGGCTCCGCGCCGGCCGCCGCGGGGCCCTCGCCGCCGACCGCACGGTGACCCCCGGTGCTCATGCCGGCTCCGTCAGCAGCAACCGCAGCTCCGCCGCCGGCTGGGGCGCCGCGAGCAGGAACCCCTGGGCCAGATCGAACCCCAGCCGGCGGACGGTCTCCAGGTCCTCGGCCGTCTCGACGCCCTCGGCCACCACCTGCGCCTCGAACGTCCGCGCCAGGCCGCGCAGCGAATCGAGCACCGCCTGACGCCGCGCGTCGGCATGGCAGCCCTGCACCAGGTAGCGGTCGATCTTGAAGAACTCCGGGTTGGCGTCGAGCATCAGGCTGTAGCCCGCCTGACCGCTGCCGATGTCGTCGAGCGCGATGCGCACGCCGTGGGCGCGCAGCCTGGCGAGCGCCGCCAGGAAGCCGTCGCCCGAGCGCGCCGGCGCATGCTCGACGATCTCGACGATCAGCTGCTCGGGAGCGAAGCGGTTGGCCTCGGCGAGGCGCAGCAGCAGGTCGGGAAAGCCGCGGTCGTGCTCCAGGGTGGCGGCGTGCACGTTGACCGACAGGCCGAGCGGCGGCGGCGGCGCGCCCGGCACGCCCAGGGACTCGAGGATGCCGCGCACGCACAGGCGGTCGAGCTCGACCGCGATGCACTTGCGGCGCGCGTACTCGAACAGCACGCCCGCGGCCTCGACGTTGGTGCCGCGCGGCCCGCGGGTCAGCCCCTCGACGAAGCGCACTCCGCCGTTGCCGCCCAGGGCGAAGACCGGCTGGAAGACGGCATGGAGGCTGCCGGGGCGGACCAGCACCTCGACCAGCGGCTCGGCGCTCATCTGCCCGCCTCAATCCACCAGCGCGGTGACCACCCGCGCCAGGTCGGCCAGCTGTCCCGGCTTGCGCACCACCGCGTCGGCGCCGCGGCTGAGCGCCTCGGCGTCGAGATCGTTCGAGCCCAGCGCCGTCATCAGGATGGTCCGCGTCCACGGCGAGTGGTTGCGGGCGTGGGTGATCAATTCCAGGCCCTGGGCACCGCAGGCGCCGGTCAGGCGCAGGTCGGTGATCATGGCGCTGTAGCGCACCTGCGACAGCAGGGCGGCGGCCTCCTCCAGCTCGACCGCGCAGTGGACCTCGAAGCCGCGGGCGGCGAAGAACTGCTGCAGGGCAAAGGCGAGGGAGTCTTCGTCCTCGACGATCAGGAGCTTGTGGTTCATCCCGCGCGCGGGCCGGTGCAACCGCCGTGCCGCCCCGGGAGGCGCCGCGCCGGCCGGCGCAAACGCAGGCGGGACGGGCCTTCGGTGCACCCGGCGCGCGGCTGGCCGGGCCCCCCGCCGGCGGGGGCTGGCGGACGCGCCTGTCGCGAAACCGCGTTGCGATTCTAGAAATCGGACAGAGCGGTTGAGCAAACTGCGCGGGCGCCGTCAGGCGCTGCCCATCGGCCAGCACCGACCATGAGCCATGAAGGTGGGCGGCGGTGCCCCCTTTCCCCCCCGGAGGGGTGGCAAGGGCGTCAGGGGCAGGTGGGTCCCGGCGTCAGATCGCGCCGGAATCGAGGCCGAACTTCTGGATCTTGTTATAGAGCGTGCTGCGGGAGATGCCCAGACGCCTGGCCGCGGTCTCCACCCGGCCGTGCTCCTCGCCCAGCACGCGGACGATGTGGCGGCGCTCGACCTCGGCCAGCGTCTGGTCGGGCTCGCGCGCCGGGCCGCCGGGGCGCGGCCGGGCCTCGAAGCGGAGCTGACGCGGCGTCAGCAGGTCGCCGTCGGCGAGCAGGATGGCGCGCTCGAGGACGTTGCGCAGCTCGCGGACGTTGCCCGGCCAGTGGTAGAGCGACAGCTCGCGCAGGGCGTCGTCGGAGAGGTGTGGGCAGCTCCCCCCCAGGTCGCGCCCCAGCCGCGTCACCAGGTGGCGGGCGAGCAGCGGGATGTCCTCGGCGCGCTCGCGCAGCGGCGGCACCTGGAGCGGCAGGGTGTTGATGCGGAAGTAGAGGTCGCTCCTGAAGGCGCCCGCGGCGACCATCGCCGCCAGGTCGCGGTGGGTGGCGGCGATGAGCCGGATATCCACCGCCTGGTCGCGCACGCCGCCCAGCCGGCGGAAGCGCTTCTCCTCCAGGGCCTTGAGGATCTTGGGCTGGACCTCGGGGTGCAGCTCGCCGATCTCGTCGAGGAAGACGGTGCCGCGGTGCGCCACCTCCAGCAGGCCGCGCTTCTGCGCCGCGGCGCCGGTGAAGGCGCCCTTCTCGTGGCCGAACAGCTCGGTCTCCAGGAAGTCGCGCGCCAGGCCGGCGCAGTTGAGGTCCACCAGCGGCTCCTGGGCGCGCGGCCCGGCGGCGTGGAGCCAGCGCGCCAGCACCCCCTTGCCGCTGCCGGTCTCGCCGAGGATGAGCACCGGGCTCTCGCGCGCCGCCACCCGCGCCGCCTCGTCCGCCAGGTGGCGGATGGCGCGGCTCACGCCGCGGAACGGGTCCTCCTGGCCCTCGTCCTGGCTCATGCGGCTCACCAGGTCGCGGTCGCGGCGCCGGCTGTTCTCGACCAGGCGCTGGAGGAGGGTGAGCAGCACCGGCATCGCCACCGGCTTGGTGAGGAAGTTCTCCGCCCCCTCCTTGATCGCCCGCACCGCCAGCTCGACCGAGCCGTGGCCGGTCAGCACCACCACCGGCACCGCGGCATCGATCGCCCGCAGGCGCTGGAGCAGGTCGAGCGCCGTGCCGTCGGGCAGCTTGAAGTCGAGCAGCACCGCGTCGGGGCTGTTCTCCCGGAAGGCCTCCTCGGCCTGCCGGCAGCTCTCGGCCTCGATCAGGTCGAAGCCGTTGGCGGCGAGGAAGCTGCTGAGCGCGAGGCGCACCAGATCCTCGTCGTCGACGATGAGGATCCGGTTGCGCGGCAAGGTCGCCTCAGAACGCGAGCACCGGCTGCGGGTTGCGGACGGCGGCCCGCGGCAGCCGCACGGTCATCACCGTGCCGCCGCCCGCGCGGCTGCTGCACGCGACCGCGCCGCCGTGCTCGACGACGATCCGCTGCACGATGGCGAGGCCGAGTCCGGTGCCGCCGCGCCGGCGGGTGAAGAAGGGCTCGAACACCTTCGCCTGATCCGCCGCGGCGACGCCGGGACCGGCATCCTCGACGCGGCACACCAGCCAGCCGCCCTCGGCCGCGGCGGCGAGCAGCACGCGGCTGCCGGCCGGCGCATGCCGGATGGCGTTGTCCAGCAGATTGAGGAACACCTGGAGGATCCGGCTCTCGTCCATGACCACCGGCGGCAGGTCCGCGGCGGCGTCGAGCGCCACCTCCACCTGGCGCTCGCGCGCCAGGCCGCGGCAGCCCTCGGCGGCCTCCTGCAGGGTGCGCAGGATCGGCTGCGGCGAGAGCGCCAGCGGCGCCGCCTGGCCGTAATCGAGCAGCTGCTGCATGATGTGCTGCAGGCGGGACACGCCGCGGCGGAAGGGCTCGACCGGGAACGCCTGGCGCGGCTGCGGCTGCGCCTCGTGGGCCTCGAGCAGGGCGGAGAGGCCGAAGAGCGGGTTGCGCACCTCGTGGGCGACGCCGGCCACCAGCATCCCCATGGCCGACATCGTGGCGCTCTGGCGCAGCGACTCCTGGAGCTGCACCAGGTCGGTGAGGTCGTGCATGGTCACGATCACCCCGCCGCCCCCCGGCTGCGGTTGGACCCTGACCTGCCAGGTCCGGCCGTTCTGCGCCGGCTGCTCGTGCAGGGTGGCCGCCGCGCCGCCGCCGCTCATCAACTCGGCGGCGAGCCGCGCCGCGGTGGCCCAGGGCTCGCCGCCGGCGAGCAGGCCGAGGCGCAGGCCCAGGCATTCCGAGAAGCGCCGGCGCGCGAGCCGGCGCGCGGCGTCGTTCAACCGGCTCACCCGGCCCTCGTGGTCGAGCAGCAGGACCGGCATGCTGATCGCGTCGAAGGTCTGCTGCCATTCGAGCAGCGAGCGCGAGATCATCAGCCGCAGGCGCTCGCGCTCGGCGAGGACGGCCTGCTGCGCGGTGACGTCGCGGCCCAGGCCCACCCAGTGGGTGATCTCGTCGTCCGGCCCGCGCAGCGGCTCCAGGCGCAGGTCGAGCTGGCCGGTGGAGCGGCCGCGCGAGCGGAAGGCGAGCTCGCCGCGGAAGGGCTTGCCCTCGGCCATGCAGCGCCGCAGCCGCCTCACCTCGCGGCGCCCGGTGCCCGGACCGATCAGCAGCCCGGACGGGGAGCCGAGCAGCTCGGCGCGGCAGCGGCCGGTGATCAGCTCGACCGCGGGGTTGGCATAGACGATGCGGCGGGGCGCGCCGGCCTCGAAGACCACGATGCCGTCGAGCGTCTGCTCGGCCGCCGATTGCAGCAGGCGCAGCTGCTCCTCGGCGCGGCGGCTCTCGGTGATGTCGGAGAACGAGGCGACGGCGCCGAGAGATCCCGCCGGGCCGCGGCCGATGATCCGGCTGCTCACCGACAGCCAGCGCAGCGTGCCGTCCGCCGCCCGGGCGGCCGGGGGCCGGGCGCCCGAGGTCGCCTTGGTGCGGGCGGCGCCCGAGGTGATCTTGGTGCCGGCGGCATCCGGGGTGGCCCTGGTGCCGGCGGTGCCCGGGGTCGCCCTGATGCCGGCTGCGCCCGCGGTAGCCCTAGTTCCGGCGGCGTCCGGCCCACCCGGGGCGCCTTCCGCGCCGGCGGAACGGGTGGCGCGGGGCGGGCGCAGGCCGACGACGACGTCCGAGTGCGGCTCGCCGGTGCGCAGGGTGCGGGCGAGGGGCAGCTCCTGCGGCGGGAACGGGGAGCCGTCCTCGCGCAGGATCTCCCAGCCGCCGGCCAGCCAGTGCCTGCCGACGAAGCCGCGCGCCGGCACACCCAGCATGCGCTCGGCCTTGGCGTTCCACACCCGCACCTGGCCGTCGGGGCCGCACTCGAGGACTCCCTCGGCCATCGCATCGACCAGCCGCCGGTAGCGCTGCTCGCTGACCGCCAGGGCGTCGCGCACGTCGCGCTCGCTGCTCAGCTCGGTGGCCACGATCTCGAAGCCGCCGCCGGCGGCCGGGCCCGGCAGCGGCCGGCGGCAGAGGCGCACCCAGAGGCTGCTGCCGTCGGCGCGCAGGAAGTCCACCTCGGCCTCGGTCAAGCGCACCCCGGCGGCGTCGCGCTCCTCCCAGACCAGGCTCGCCGGCCGCGCCAGGAAGGCCTCCAGGGTGCGGCCCAGGACCTCCTCCAGGCCGCCCGCGCCCAGCATCTCCAGGAGCTCGGCGTTGGCGCGCAGGAGCCTGCCGTCGGGCAGGCAGGTGGCGCACCCCAGGCGGGCGGCGGCGATCAGCCAGGAGTGGTTCGCCGCCGCGGCCGGGCAGCCGCCCGCCAGGGCGCCGGCATCCATCCCCGCCGCCCCCGCCACCTCCTCCAGCGCCGCCAGCGCCGCCGCGCAAGCGGCCTCGGCCTCGGTCTCGGCCACCGCGCCCGGATGGTCCTCGCCGACGAGCAGCGCCGCGCAGCCGGCGCCGAGCAGCCGCTCGGCGATGCGGCCGAGCAGCGCCCCGGCGAGCGCGCCGGGGCCGCCCTGGCCGTCATCGCCGTCTCCCGCCCGCAGGTCGAGGAGCGCCAGGGTGGCGCCGGCCAGCCCCTCTCCCGCGGCGGCGGCGGCCGGCTCGACGATGCGCAGCGGCCGTTCGGGCCAACGCCTCGCCAGCCGCAGGGCCAGCTGCAGGCGCCCTCCTCGCGGCCCGCCGATCCAAATCGTCACACCGCTCATCGACACCTCTCCTATGCGCACCTTTCTACGCTCGCGCCCCACCCCGGATGACTCGGTTGCCCTGGCCGGGCAATACCATACCATGGTACCGGTCACCCGGCTGTCACATCGGGTGGTGGCCGTTTGCCGGCGGTCGCCGCGGCCTCCCGGTATCGCCGGGTGTTGCCGCGGTCGCCGGCCGGCGCTCCGGGGTCCGTCACCCGGGGCCCCGCGAGGCGAAGAGGCGCAGTCCCTGGGAATCCCACACCGGTGCGGCAGGCGGCAGCTCGACGAGCCAGGGCTGTTCGGCAAAGACCGTGTTCGAGGTCGAGATCGAGGCGACGACGATCCGTCGGGGCAGCGCCGTCGATGGACGCGCCGTTCATTCGCATATCGCAATCATTTTATTTCTTATTGACAGCTCGACGCTCTGTAACTATAAGTCATGGCAGACGAGCGAAAGGAGAGTGCCATGATCGTCCCTCTCTATGGCGTGGTCATCCACGAGGCTTGCTGCTGCGGGGATCTGGAGCGCATGAAGGCGGTGGCCAAGCAGGCGGAGGAATACCTGCACGAATCGGGCGACGTCCCGGCCGCCCTGGAGGTGCTCAAGGTCGAGATCGCCAAGCTCGAAAAGACGCGGCACTGATCCGGCCGTGGAGAGCGTCCGCCGCCCCGCCCGGCTGCGCACGGCCGAGGACCGGCTGCATTACGTGCCGGTCCACGTGGTCTGGGAGATCACCCTGGCGTGCAACCTCAAGTGCCGGCACTGCGGCTCCCGTGCCGGCCGGCCGCGGGCGCGGGAGCTGAGCACGGAGGAATGCCTCGGGGTGGTCGAGCAGCTCGCCCGCCTCGGCACGCGCGAGCTCACCCTGATCGGCGGCGAGGCGTACCTGCGGCGCGACTGGACGGAGATCGTGCGCGCCGCCCGCCGTCACGGCATGTACTGCGCCATCCAGACCGGTGCCCGCAACCTGACCGACCGGCGCCTCGCCGCGGCGGTCGCGGCCGGCCTCCAGGGGCTCGGCGTCTCGATCGACGGCCTGCCGGAGCTCCACGACCGGGTGCGCGGCGTCTCCGGCTCCCACGCCATGGCGATCGACGCGCTGCGGCGGGCGAAGGCGGCCGGCCTGCGCACCAGCGTCAACACCCAGATCGGCGCCGCGACCATGCCCCAGCTGCCGGCGCTCATGGACCGCATCATCGCGGCCGGCGCCACCCATTGGCAGATCCAGCTCACCGTCGCCATGGGCAACGCCGTGGATCACGACGACCTGCTGCTGCAACCCCATCAGTTGCTGGAGCTGATGCCGCTGCTCGCCCGCCTCTACCACGAGGGGATCGATCGCGGCCTGCTGATGATCGTCGGCAACAACATCGGCTACTACGGTCCCTACGAAAGGATCTGGCGCCACCAGGAGACCGAGGCGCCGCACTGGAGCGGCTGCAACGCCGGCCAGACCACGATGGGCCTGGAGTCGGACGGCACGGTCAAGGGCTGCCCGTCGCTCGCCACCGTGGGTTATGCCGGCGGCAACGTGCGCGACCTGACGCTGGCCGAGATCTGGAACCACGGCGAGGAGATCCACTTCGGCCGGCTGCGCTCGGTCGAGAGCCTATGGGGCTACTGCCGGAGCTGCTACTACGCCGAGGTGTGCCGCGGCGGCTGCACCTGGACCGCCGATTCGCTGTTCGGCCGCCCGGGCAACAACCCCTATTGCCACCACCGCGTGCTGGAGTTGGAGAAGAGAGGGCTGCGGGAGCGCGTGGTCAAGACCAGGGAGGCGCCGGACGCCGCCTTCGCCATCGGCGAGTTCGCGTTGATCCTGGAGCCGATCCCGGGCCGCGAGGCCGATGCTGCGAACGCCGCGAGCGCCGCGAACGCCGCGAGCGAGGACGTGCCGCTCGCCGCGCCGGCTCCGGCCGGGCGGCTGGTGCAGATCGGCCACAGGGCCGCAGCCAGGGCCGCCGGGGCCGGCCGCGCGGTGGACCGCCGCGTCGAGGGCGAGATCCGGCCCAAGCTCGATCTCTGCCACGAGTGCAACCGCCACCATTGGTCCGGCACCGAGCGCTGCCCCTTCTGCGGCGCCGACGTGGCCGCCGCGGCTGCCGCCTACGCCGCGGACACCCGGCGGCGGGAGGGCCTCATCGCGGAGGTCGAGCGCTGGATCGACCAGATGCGCCAGGGCGCCGCCCCAGCATGAGCCCCGATCGCAGCACCAACCCCACGGGAAAGGAGAGTGCACCATGGGAGCCGTTCCGCCATACGGTGTGGCCATCCAGGAAGCCATCGCCTCGGGAGACCTCGCCAGGATGAAGGAGGTCGCGCGCCAGGCCGAGGCGCACGTCAAGGAGGCGGGCAACGTCTCGGCCGCCTACGAAGCGCTCAAGATCGAGATCGCTCGGCACTCCAAGAAGCGCTGAGGAAACGCTACGACAGCAGGATGCCGAGGGGCAGGGCGTGGTGCCGTCGCCCAGCCGCAGCACCTCGGTGCCGCTGTAGGCCAGGATGCCGGCTGTCATGATTCACCATCATGTGGTGGGATTCGCCGAAAGCGCCATGCCTTCTGTGCAGGCACGGCGCACCGGTGCCCGGCTCTACGGCGCGGCGTCCCGCGGGAAGGGTGGTGCGGCAGCGCGGTGGGCGCGGACGCGCTGCCGGGCGGCGGCTCCCGCCCAGGCGGTGAGCAGCAGCACGCAGGGGCTCGCCGGGTAGCGCATGCGGTTGCCCTCGGTGCCGTCGGTCAGGCAGGGCACCAGGAGGACCCACAGCAGGGTGAGCGCGGCGAGCAGGGCGACCCAGGCTGCCGGCCCGCTGCCCGGCCCGTTTTCCGGGCGGCTGCCCGGGCGCTGGCCCAGGGGCCGCGGCAGCAGGAGGGCGAGCGCCAGGAGGAGGAGGGGCAGGCCCGCGACGGTGAAGAGGGTGTAGGGCGCCGGACCGCTCCAGACCACGGTGGCCTGGTGCACCGCCGCCCCGGGCGACCAGCGGACCACGAGGGCGCGCAGGTCGGGGAACAGCAGGCGCTGATGCCAGGCCGCATAGGCCCGGTAGAGGGCGCTGTCCGGGCCGCGCGGTCGTGACCAGTACGAATCGATATAGCTCGGACGGCCCCAGAGGAGGTAGTTCGCCAGGGACTGGCGCAGCCACTCGCCCGGGTGCCCGCGCCGCCAGGCCAGGGCGTCGCGCTCCAGCTGCCGGTAGGTGAGCAGGAAGACGTAGTGGTTCCAGTTGCGCACGCCGCCGATCCTGGCCGGCGCGGCGAGGACCGGGGCGTCGCGCAGGAAGGCCGGCGCGGCGCGCTGCCACTCCTGCCGCAGGCGGTCGTCCACCGCGCCGGTCTGCAGGAAGGCCTGAAGCTCCGGCTGCTGCACCGGCGTCCCGCGGCTGAGGTTGTAGCCGATCCAGGAGCTCGCGACCGGAGCGCCGAAGAGCAGCGCGTTCTTGAGCGGCCACAGGGCGAGCAGCACGGCGAGCAGCGCCGCGGGGCGGACGACGGCGGCGGCCCGCGGCCGGTCCGCCGCCAGCC
The DNA here is from genome assembly GCA_030150965.1 of Thermoanaerobaculia bacterium. GTDB lineage: Bacteria > Acidobacteriota > Thermoanaerobaculia > Multivoradales > UBA5704 > JASLEW01. The sequence continues at coordinate 13,604 of JASLEW010000919.1, forward strand.
GCAGGCGGCCGAGCACCGCCACGGCGAAGATCGCCGCCGCCCAGAGCGGATGATAGAGGCTGCGCAGGAGCGCCATGCCGCCCAGCGCCAGCGCCAGGAGCAGAAGGTGCCGCTCACCGCCGGAGGCGAGGAAGCGATAGGCCGCGGCGAGACCGGCCAGCAGCAGCGCCGCGAGCGGCAGCTCGTAGAAGAAAACCGAGCGATAGAAGTGCAGGCCCGGGTCGGCGACGGTGAGCAGGACGGCGCCGAGCGCCAGCCAGGAGGAGCCGGTGAGGCGCGCGGTGAGCTGGCCGAGGAGCACCACCACCAGGCCGCCGAGAGCGAAGAAAAGCACCGCCAGCAGCGCTTCCGGCGTGCAGCCGAGCGCGGCGCCGAGGCGGAGCGCGGCGGCCAGGGCGGCGTTGAGCAGCGGCGGCTGCGCATGCAGCGCGAGCAGGGACTCGAAGGGTGCGCGTCGCAGCTCGCGCGGGTCGAGCAATTGCACGATGATCCAGGGGACCACGAAGCGGAAGCCCACCGCCGCGGCGGCCGCGGCGGCCGCGAGGTAGGCCGCGGCGGCAAGCGCCGGCAGGGCGAAGGCTCGGTTGCGCCACATTGGCGCGGAACTATACAGTCTCCCCATGCAGCCGCCCATCGCCGCTCCGAAGAGCAGCTCGGTCAGCCCCACAAATCCGATCGATCTCAGCCGCCCGGCGGATCCCGCCGGCGAGGCGGCCAACCCGGGCCTCCTCTGGCTCGACGGCGCCGGCGCCGACACCGACGCCGACATCGAGCGGCGGATCGCGGCGCGCGCCGAGGCCGGCGAGATCAGCGCCGCGGAGGCGGCGGACCTGCGCAAGTTTGCCGCCGACGGCTACCTCGTCCTGAAAATCGATCTGTCCGCCGAGGATACGGCGGCGATCGATCGCGACGTGAACGCCCTGTGGCAGAGCCGCCGCACCGACGTCGCCTTCGCCTACGACTCGCCGCCACGGCGCTTCCGCGATGCGGTGGAGGCAGCGGACCGCAAGCCGCGCTACCGCATCCACGAGCTGCAATGGGCCTCCGCGGTGGCGATGCGCCTGTACCTCGAGCCGCGGCTGCACCGCTATGCATCGCTGATCCTGGGCGAGCGGGCGGTGGCCACGCAGTCGCTCTACTTCGAGTACGGCAGCCAGCAGGCCATGCACCGCGACTCGGTGGTGGTGCCGACGCCGGAGTTCGGCCGGCTGGTGGCGGCGTGGATCGCGCTCGAGGACATCGCGCCCGACTCCGGGCCGTTGATGTACGTTCCGGGATCGCACCGGCTGCCGTTCTACGAGTTCGGCCCGCGCGAATACCTTTACAATGCGCAGTCCCACTCCGCCGCGGAGGTGGCGGCGGCGATGGCTTTCTATCAGGCGCAGCTGGAGCGCAGCGGCCTGCCGGTCAGGCATTTCACCGCCCGGCGCGGCGAGGTCCTGATCTGGCACTCCGCGCTCTCCCACGGCGGGGCGCAGCCGGCCGATCCGCCGCCGACGCGCAAGAGCTTCGTCGTCCACTACTCGGCGCTCGGCAGCCATCCCACCCGCTACTGCGCGGTCCAGGAGACGATCGACGGGGTGAGCGGCGAGACGGTGTTCGCCACCTCGGAGGTCCTCGAGCGGGACGGCGCCTGCGGCTTCCAGAACCCGCTCCGGGGGCAGCTCCTGCACCGCCGGTAGGGCGCGCGGGCAGGGCGCGCGGCGCCGCCGGCGGCGGGGCTTCCGCCGCCGGGGCGCCTCTCCGTCCTACGCCCGGCGCGCC
>JASLEW010000645.1 GCA_030150965.1 Thermoanaerobaculia bacterium
GGCGGCGGCGGGGGAGCGCCGCCACCAGCTCCACCACCGCCGCCGCCATCGCGTCGAGGCGCGGCGTCTCGAACACCCGGCGCAGCGGCAGCTCGACGCCGAACGCCTCGCGGATCCGCGACGTCACCTGGGTGGCCAGGAGCGAATGACCGCCGATGGCGAAGAAATCGTCGTGCACACCGACGCGGCGCACCCCCAGCACCTCGCGCCAGATGCCGGCCAGCAGCTCCTCCGCCGGGTCGCGCGGCGGCAGGAAGCCCGCCGCGCCGGCCGCCGCCTCGTCCTCGGCCAGCTCGGCGGCGCTCAGCCGCGCGAGCGCCCGCCGGTCGATCTTGCCGGTGGCGGTGAGCGGCAGCATGTCGAGGAGCGCCCAGGCGCTCGGCACCATCGCGTCGGGCACCCGCGCCGCGAGGAACGCCCGCAGCTCGCCGCCGCTCACCGCCGCGCCGGGGCGCGGCACCACGAAGGCCACCAGCCGCCGTTGCGCCGCCGTCGCGCCGCGCACCGCCACCGCCGCCTGCAGCACCGCCGGATGCCGCGCCAGCAGCGACTCGATCTCCGCCGGCTCGATGCGCTGGCCGCGCACCTTGACCTGGGCGTCGGCGCGGCCGAGGTACTCGATCCAGCCGCCGGGGCGGAGCCGCGCCAGGTCGCCGGTCCGGTACAGCCGGTCGCCCGGCCGCCAGCCCGCCACCGCCGGGAAGGGGTCGGGCAGGAAGCGCTCGGCGGTCAGCTCCGGCCGGCCGAGATAGCCGCGCGCCAGGCCGGCGCCGCCGATCCAGACCTCGCCCGGGATCCCCACCGGCACCTGGCTGCCGTCGCGGTCGAGCAGCAGCACCCGCGCGCGGTCGAGCGGCCGGCCGATCGGCACCCGCTCCGGCCACGCCGCCGGCGCTCCGGCGAGGGTCAGCCAGGTGGCGGCGTGGGTCTCGGTGGGCCCGTAGTGGTTGTGCAGGACCGCCCCCGGCTGCCGCGCCAGCAGCGCCGCCACCTGCGGCGGCACGTGCAGCTGCTCGCCGGCGCTCATCACCTCCCGCAGCGCCAGGGGCAGGGTGGTGCCGGAGACCGCCGCGGCGAGCTGCTGCAGGGCGACGTAGGGCACGAACAGGCGCTCGATCCGCTCGCTCGCCAGGAGGCGCGCCAGCGCCACCGGATCGCGCCGCACCTCCTCGGCCACCAGCACCAGCGTCCCGCCGGCGCACCAGGTGGCGAAGATCTCCTGGAACGACACGTCGAAGGCGAGCGAGGTGTACTGGAGCGTGCGGCCGGCGCCGGCCACCGAGGTGCGCAGCTGCCAGTCCAGCATCGCCGACACCGCGGCATGGGTCATCGCCACGCCCTTGGGGCGTCCGCCGGACCCCGAGGTGTAGGCGACATAGACCAGGTGCTCCGGCTGCACGCCGGCGGGCGGAAGCGGCGGCTCCAGCCCGCTGGCCAAGGCCGGCTCCGGCCCGCCGCCCGCCGGCTCCGGCCGGCCGCCCACCGCCGGCTCCGGCCGGCCGCCCGGAACCGGCGCGCCGCCGCCCTGGGCATCGTCGAGCACCAGGAGGCGCGCCGCGATGCCGGCGGGAACCCGGTCCGCCAGGCCGCGCTCGGTCAGCACCACCGGCGCCGCCGCGTCCTCGATCATCAGCCGCAGCCGCTCGGCCGGATGGTCCGGATCGAGCGGCAGGTAGGCGCCGCCCGCCGCGAGGACGCCGAGCACCGCGGTCATGGCGTCGAGCGACCGCCGCAGCAGGATCCCCACCACCACGTCCGGCCCCACCCCCAGCCGGCGGAGCACGAGCGCCAGCGTCTGCGCCCGCGCCTGGAGCTGGGCGTAGGTCAGGCGGCCGGCCGCGCTGCCCGGATGGAACACGGCGCCGGAGCCGCCCGCTCCGCCGGCGAGCCCGGCGTCGTCGGCGTCGTCGGCGTCGTCGGCGCCATCGGCGCCATCGGCGCCATCGGCGGCACCGCCGGTCCCGGCACGCTCACCCATCTCGGCCGGCCCGGCCGGCCCGTACGGCTCCCCCGGCTCGCCGAGGACGACCGCCCAGGCCGCCGGCGTCAGCGCCGCCTGGCGGGCCACCCGCTCGTGCACCAGGAGCGGCCCGCTCCCGTCCACCGCCGCGGCGCCGCCGCCGCCCGCCGCGAGCCGCGCCAGCTCCGTGCGCTCGGCTGCCGACAGCAGCGGCAGCTCCGAGAGGCGCAGCGCCGGGTCGGCGACCGCCGCGGCCAGCAGGTTGTGGAAGTGAGCCAGCAGGCGGTCGACGGTCGCCTCGTCGAACAGATCACGGTTGTACTCGATGCCGCCGGCCAGCCCGCCGGGGATCCCGGGCGGCTCGGCGAGCACCAGCACGAGGTCGAACTTGGCGGTGCCGGTCGGCGCCTCCAGCAGCTCGACGCCGAGCCCCGGGACCGCCAGCCGCAGCGGCGCGTTCTGCAGCACCAGCATGGCCTGGAAAAGCGGCGTCTGGCCGGCCTCGCGATGCGGCGCGATCTCCTCGACCAGCTTCTCGAACGGCAGGTCCTGGTGGGTGTAGGCGTCCAGGCAGACGCGGCGCGCGCGGTCGCCCAGCTCGCGGAACGGCGGGTCGCCGGCGAGGTCGAGGCGCAGCGCCAGGGTGTTGGCGAAGAAGCCGATCAGCCGCTCGATCTCGACGTGGTTGCGGTTGGCGATCGGCGAGCCCACCACCAGGTCGCGCACGTGATGCGCCCCGCTCCAGCGCGCCAGCAGGCTGGAGAACGCCGCGAGCAGCGGCATGAACGGCGTCCATCCCCAGCGCCGCGCCAGGGCGGCGACCGCGGGGCCGATGCCCGCCGGGCCCGCCCCCGCCGGCGGCGCCATCGGCCG
>JASLEW010000691.1 GCA_030150965.1 Thermoanaerobaculia bacterium
CTCGGCCAGCAGCGCCTTGCGCCGTTCGCCGCGGCCGTGGCTGACCGCGGTCTCGGCGTCGGCGCCGCCGGCCGCTCCGGCCGCGGCGCCGCTCGCTCCACCGCCCGGCTCCACCGCTGCCGCGCCGCTGCGGGCGCTGCCGATCAGGCGGGAGAGCGCCGCCACCGTCGGCGCGTCGTAGAGGCTGACCTCGGAGAGTCCCGCCTGCACGCGCTCCTGGAGCCGCCCGACCACCCGCAGGCCGGCGAGCGAGTTGCCGCCCAGCTCGAAGAAGTTGTCGTGCAGCCCCACGGGCGCGACACCCAGCACCTCCTGCCAGACGGCGGCGATCTGCCGGTCGAGCTGGCTGCTCGGCGCCACGAACGGGTTGGCCAGCGCGGGACGAGGATGGGAGGCGGGCACCGCCGCGGCCTGGTCGCGGCCTGCCGCGAGATGGCCGGGCGGGTGCTCGTCGACGCCGCGCGCACCGCGGGGGTCGAGAGCGCCGAGAGCTTCGAGAACGCCGAGCGAGTCGAGAGCGCCCAGCGCGCCGAGCCCGTCCGGCTCCTCGCGGCGGGCGTCGAGGGGCCGGGTCGAGACCAGCACCTGGGGGAGGCCGCTGGCCAGGATGCGGTCGAAGACCTCGACGCCCTCGCGCGAGGCGAGGCCCTGCTCCAGGCTCTGCTCGCGCCAGGCGCGCAGCTCCTCGGGCACCCGCGTGGCCACCGCCATTCCGGTCTCGCGCCAGGCGTCCCAGCCGATCGCCACCGCCGGTACGCCGCGGCGCCTGAGGAAGAAGGCGAAGGCGTCGAGGAAAGCGTTGGCCGCGGCGTAATCGAGCTGACCGGGCGGCGCCAGGACGGCGGTGAGCGAGGAGGTCAGCACGAAGAAGTCGAGCGTCCTGCCGGCAAGCGCCGCGGCGAGCGCCAGGGCGCCCTCGATCTTCGGCGCCAGCACCCGCCGCGCGTCCTGCCGCGTCCTGCCCCGCACCAGGCCGCCGCCCGCCACGCCCGCCGCGTGGATGACCGCGTCGATGCCGCCGAAGCGGCGCTCGGCCGCCGCCACCACCGCGGCGACCGCCTGCCGGTCGGCGACGTCGGCGGCGAGGGTCAGGACCTCGCCGCCCAGGCGCTCGATCTCCTGCAACCGGCGGATGCGCCGGCTGGTGGCGTCGTCCGCGGCGTTGGCGGCGAGCCAGTCCGGCCAGGACTCGCGGCCGGGGAAGGGGGAGCGGCCGGCCAGCACCAACCGGGCGCCGCGGGTCCGCACCAGGTGCTCGGCCAGCTCCAGGGCGATGCCGCCCAGGCCGCCGCTGATCAGGCAGACGCCACCCGGCCGCAGGCGGGGCGGGTCGTCGGCTGCCGCGGCGTCGAGCGGCAGGGGCTCGAAGGTGCGCACGAAGCGCTGGCCGCGCCGCAGGGCGACCAGCGGCTCGACGGCCGGACGCGCGGTCTCGGCGAGGATCTGCCGCACCGCGAGGTCCACGGCCGCCGCGCCGGCCGGCGGCAGCAGATCGACCACGCGGCAGGTGAGCCGCGGCAGCTCGCGCGGCAGGACCAGGCAGGGGCCCATGGCCGCCGCCTGCAACGGCCGCAGGTCCTCCTCGCCGGTGACCTCGTGAAGGCCGCCGGTGACCACCACCAGGGAGACCGGTCCGGCGCCGGTCGCGGCCACCGCGGCGCCGGTGGCGGCCACCGCGGCGCCGGCACGGCCGGCGATGCCGGTGGCTCTGGTGGTGCCGGACTCGCCGGAGTCGCCGGAGTCGCCGGAGTCGCCGGACTCGCCGAGCTCGCCGGTGTCGGCGGTGTCGCCGGTGCCCGCGGTGTCGGCCGCGGCGCGGCGGGACGCCGGATCGCCCGCGGCGCTGCCGGCCCGGGCGGCGCCGGAGTCCCCTGACACCCTCACGGCCGGTGCGGCGAGGGCCTGGGCGAGAAACAGCAGGCTGTAGAAGCAGCGGTCGAGCCCCTCGCGGAGAGCGTCAGGGGCGTCGAGCGCCGCGGCGCCGGGCGGCGTGACGTCGCCGGCCGGCGCGAGCGCCCAGAGATGGACGACGTGGCTCGGCGCCCGGTCGAGCTGGTCCAGCAGCCGGCGGTAGCCGGCGGCGTCGCCCGGCGCGAGGCTCCAGGCGCCGGCGCCGATCCGGGCGAAGGCGCCGCCGGCATAGGCCCTCGCCACCCGCCGGCCCTCGTCCTCGAGCCGCGCGGCGAGCCGCGCGCCGCAATCGCCGGCGCCCACGATGTCCTCCCGATCGAGCAGCAGCAGCCAGAGCTCGTGCTCGCCGCCGGCGCCGGCGAGCGCTGCCGGCGGGCGAGGGGCCGCCGGCGGGCGGGGCAGCGGCGCCTGCTTCCAGACCGGCACGTGGGTCCAGTCCCGGGGCTCGCGCCGGGCAGCGGCGGGCGGGCGCCGGGGTGCCGCCCGCTCGGCCGGCAGCGGGTCGATCCAGTAGCGGCGGCGCTCGAACGGGTAGCCGGGGAGCGACACCCGGCGGCGCTCCTCGCCGGCGTGAAAAGCGTTCCAATCGAGCTCGCCGCCGGCCAGCCAGAAGCGGGCCACGGCGGCGCCCAGGGTCTCGCCGTCGGGCGCCGCCGACCGCGGGTGCCGCAGCGAGGCGATGGCCGCCTGCGACGGCACGAACGCCGGGTGCTCGCGAGCCAGGCTCGACAGAGTCTCGCCGGGACCCATCTCGATCAGGATGCGCTGCGGCTCGGCGAGCAGCCGCGCCAGGCCGTCGGCGAAGCGCACGGTGCGGCGCAGCTGGCGCGCCCAGTAGGCGGGATCGGTGGCCTCGTCCGGGCCCAGCCAGCCGCCGGTCAGGTTGGACAGCAGCGGGATGCGCGGCGGCGACAGGCGCGCCCGGCGCACGGCGGTGGTGAAGGGCTCGACGATGGGGTCGGCGGTGGGCGAGTGGAAGGCATGCGAGGTGTGCAGCCGCCGCGCCGCGACGCCGCGCCGCGCCAGGCGGTCGGCGAGCGCGGCGACGGCGTCCGGGCTGCCCGAGACGACGCAGAGATCCGGCCGGTTCACCGCGGCGAGCGACAGGCCGCCGGCCTCGGCCCCGGTCCACTCGCTCACCTCCGCCTCCGGCAGCGGCACCGCCAGCATCGCGCCGGGCGCCATGCGCTGCATCAGCCGGCCGCGCTCGACCACCAGCGCCAGGGCGTCCGCGAGGCTGAACACGCCGGCCAGGCAGGCGGCCACGATCTCGCCGACCGAATGGCCGAGCAGCGCCGCGGGGCGGACGCCCCACGACAGCCAGAGGCGGGCCGTGGCCCAGGAGATGACGAAGAGCGCGGGCTGGGCGATCTCCGTCTGCTCGAGGTGCGCGGCGGCGTCCGCCTCGCCCTGGGCAGCCGTTCCGCGCCCGCCGAACATCGCCGCGCGCAGGTCGAAGGGCAGGAGATCGCAGCAGCGGTCCACCGCCTCGCGGAACACCGCCTCGCCGTCGTAGAGGCCGCGCCCCATGCCGGGATGCTGGGCGCCCTGCCCCGGGAAGAGGAACGCCACCGGATGCTCGCCCGGCCGCGGGGCGTGGCTCCAGGCGCGCGCGGGGTCGAGGGCGGCCGCCGTCCCGGCCGCGGCCTCGCCGCGCAGCAGCCAGGCGCGCCGGTGCGCGAGGGCGCG
>JASLEW010000726.1 GCA_030150965.1 Thermoanaerobaculia bacterium
TCGCGCGTGGTGAGCTGGGCGCCGAGCTGGCCGACCCAGGGCTTGCCGTCCTTCTTGGCGATGTGACCGGACACGAACAGCAGATTGCCCGTCTGCACGAACGGCACGAAGGCGGCCACCGGCGCGGTGACCTCCGGCAGCACGATCCGGAGCTTTTCCAGCTTCTCATAGACCGACATCGGTATCTCGCTTTCTCTTGGCCTGCTTTCGATTGCCCGTCACCAGGCGGATTGCAGCTCCCGCTTGACCTCGGCGATGCGCTGCTCGTCGCGCTGGTAGAAGGTCCACTGCTTGATCCGCTTGCCGCGGATCAACCCGGCCTGCGTCAGCACCCGCAGATGCTCGCTGGCGGTCGAAGGAGTGACGCCCAGCTTCTGGGCGATGTACAGCGAGCAGACGCCGTCCCGGACCAGGTCGCCGTCCACCTGCGGCGGGAAATGGGCGCCGGGGGCCTTCAGCCAGTTGAGGATCGCCAGCCGGCGCTCGTTGGCGAGGGCCTTGATGGCGTCGGCAGTCTGCATATTGGCAAGTTTGCCACGTGACGAATTGCTAGTCAAGTTTGGCCGCCGGCCCCGGCCTCCTGGTGTGCAATACCGCCGAGGCGCGCGACCTGCCCGGGAACAATCAGGCGCTGCCCTGGCATGCCTTCCCGTGGTGGCTGCGCGACGCCCTCGGCAGTTCCTGAGCCGTTGGGCGCTCCCCTACTTGCAGCCGGCCGAGGCTCCCCAGCCGTGGGCGCCCTCGAACAGGCACGCGAATGTCGCGAAAAGCCCGCCTCGGCCGTGCGCTGATCGATTCTCTTGCAACTCACCATGGGCAACGCCACGGCCACGGCGAAAGCGAGCGCGACACGCCGCATGACGGTCTCCCGGTGAAAGCGCCCAGAGACTCTGAGCACATGAAGTGTCAATATCTTGATACAGAGGCCAGCCAGCGCCGGCGGCACCGCGTGGCGGTGCGACCGGCGCGGCGGCGGGAAGGCTTCATGCGGCGCAGGTGCAGCCCGCTCTCATCTTGCGTTCCTTGAGCAGGAGGAGGCGCTTGCCGAAGGCGGCGTCTTCGAGCTTGGAAAAGTATTCGGCCTGCTCTCGCGAGACAGGTCCAAGAAACAAGCCGAAGAGGTTGTCCAGCAGGAGGAAAAGGCAGTTCAGGATGCAGAGGTGGATGCCGAGGCAGTCGAGGATGCAGAGGATGAACTGCTTGATCTTCTCAAGGATCGATCCGAGGTCGAGAAGAGCGGCCTGGGAGGTCAGCTGGCCGCTTTCGATGAGGGCGGTGCCGCCCTCGACGAGTTGCAGCATCCCGCTGTTGGTCACCGCCTGGTCCAACCTGCTCCGAGTCTCCTGCTCCATCCCCTGGTAGAGCCTGGTGAGCTCGTCGTGGGCGCCACGGAAGGCATTCTGCATTGCCTCCTGATAGAGGCGCATGCCAGGGTGGCGGTCAGCCTCGGCATGAGCGATCACACGGCCACAGAAGGCGGAAAGGAAAGTCGGTACGGCGCGGAGGAAAGTTTCGAAGGGGCCGGAGCTGCCGGCCCTGGGGGTTCCGGGCTCCGCGTTTGAGCTGTTTTCCGATCTGGCCATGGCGTGGCTCCTCCCATCAATCTGGATAGAGGTCGCATGCTCTACAACAAAGGTTTTCTTGAGTGTATGAGAGAGCCGGGAAGGCGTCAAGCTCGAGGAGCAGCCCCCCTCCGTGCGGGTTGGCAGCGGCTCCGCAGCGCAGGGGTGCGAGGAGCGCGCCGATCTGTGCGGTCAACCGGCCGGGCAGCTTACCGCCGAACCGCGTGCCTGCTCCTGCGCGGCGATCACGACGATTGGGTAGACTTTCGTACCCGAGCCATGATCGATTGGTGGGACTGGGCGCCAACAGCACGGATGATCGAAGAAACGGTAATCCAGCGCCTGCGCGAGAAAATCAAGAGATCGCCCTGATGCGGCCTGAAGTTGTGCGCCGAAAAGTGGGGCGTGCCGCCAATCGACTCGAAAGATCGAGGCCATCGTTCGGCCCTCCTGGCAAGCCTCAGTCTGCCAGCAGAATCTACTGCCTTCATCGACGCAGATGACTTCGCAGGCAATGGCGCTCTTGCGGGGAGCCGCTGGGAGGATCTCCGCCACGAGCCTGCTGGTCGGACACTCGCAGCGCGGATGCGCCCGCCGGCTCGCCTTCCTTGGCGGTCACGAAATGCCCTGCCGAGGAGTGTCTGAACCGCCGGTCTCGGCCGACCGCCTACGACCCTCGACAGTCGTCCCCGCGGCAAGCTCGACCGCCAGGGCGCCTTCGGGCCATCTCGCTAAGTGGTTGTTCTAAGGAGGGTTACAGTGGTGGAGCCGAACGGGATCGAACCGTCGACCTCTTGAATGCCATTCAAGCGCTCTCCCAACTGAGCTACGGCCCCACAAGGCGAACGAGTCTAGCGACTGGGCTTGGAGGTGTCAAATCGACACGGTGAGCCCGCGGAAAATCCGCGGAGGCAGGCCGCAAGAGGATATTCTCCCGGGTGTTCCACGGCCTGGAGGCGAAACGAACGTGAGAACCGCGGGTCGCAGCGTCTTCGCTCTGCTCTTGGGCGTTCACCTGGTGACGGTCCTGGGTTGCCGCCACGGGGCTGGCCCGGCCGCCGGAGGCCAGTCGGCCGGTCCGGGCGGCGGCCCTGATAGGGGCTCGATGCGTGGCATGGCCGGGAACGGTTCGGTGCCGGGCGGGGCGCCGATGCAGGGAACGCAGGGGATGCCGGCGGGGGAGGACATGCCGGGGATGAAGGACGCCGGGAGCGCTGCTGACGGCGCCATGGCCCACGAGCACCTGGGGATGGGGCCGCACATGCGGATGACCGCGCCGCGGATGCGTACCGCGGCGGACGACCGGCGGGCTGACGCCATCGTCGAAACGCTGCGCGGCGCCATGGCCAGGTACCGGGACTACCGGGCGGCGGTCGCCGACGGCTATGTGCAGTTCCTTCCCAGGGTCCGGCAGCCGATCTACCATTTCACCAACTGGCGGTATGGGGTCCGGGCGCAGTTCATGTTCGACGTTGCCCACCCGACCTCCCTGCTCTACCGGCCGGTGCCGGGAGGCGGCTTCGAGCTGGTCGGTGCCATGTACACGGCGCCCCGCCGGTACACCGAGGACCAGCTCGACAGGCGGGTGCCGCTCTCCGTCACGGCCTGGCATCAGCACGTCAACATCTGCATGCCGGGTCTGGCGGCCTGGATCGGCAGGAAATCGACGGTTCCCCCCTCCGCCGTCGATTGGCACCGCTTCGGGATCACCGGCTCCATCGCCACGGCCGCCGAGTGCCAGGAGAGCGGCGGCACCTTCCACCCCGTCATCCTCGGCTGGATGGTGCACGTCTATCCCTTCGAGCACGACCCGGCAAGGATCTGGGCCCACTGAGGCCGGCGCCCCGGCCTCCCGGCACCGGCGACCGCACCCCGGCCGCCGCACCCGGTGCGCCCCTCCCTGCCGTGGTAGGCTGGCGGGCAAGGATTCTTGCGATCGCTGCTCGGGCATGGCCGGCGCCGCCGTAGGGCCGCGCCTTCCCCGGACGGAAGGGAGCGTCATGCGATTCCTGGAGAGCTGGAAACGGCGCGGCCCGCGCCGGGCGGCGGTGCGGGAGCTGGTGCTGCCGCCCATGCTGGGCCTCCTCCTGACCACCCTCGGCCTCCTGGTGGCCGGACCCACCGGCTGCCAGCAGCACGGCTCCGGCGGCGCGCCGGCACAGGCGGGCGACGGCGCGGCGGGCGCCACCCAGAGCGAGGCCGAGCGCACCAAGGAGATGGAGGAGAAGGCGCGGCAGCTCAGCGAGAAGGCGGACGAGATCCAGAGCTCGACCGGCACCGAGCAGGAGAAGATCGACGCCGTCAACAAGCTCGAGCAGGAGCGCCAGGACCTCAACAAGTCCGGCGGCGACGGCGCGACGGCCGGAAGCTCGCCGCAGCAGTGAGGCCCCGCGCCGCCTCCGGCCTGCGCCGGCTCTACAGGCTCGCGGCCCGGATGCGGACTGCCGGCCCGGCGGTCCCGCCGACGCGCAGCGCCGCGAGGTCGGCCCAGAGCGGCGTCTCGGCGGCCAGCGCCGCGGCCAGCCAGCGGTCCTGGTGGTAGACGTCGGGGCGCAGCTCGAGCGTGCCGTCGGGACCCACCCACGCGGTCTGATAGAGGATGTGCACCGGCATGGGCCGCGACAGCCGGATGGTGGCCGTCCGGCCGCTCGCCACCTGCTCCTCGATCGCCTCGGGCGTCCATCGCGGATCGTCGGCGAGGAGGTAGGCGGCCAGGTCGCCGGGCTTCTCCAGGCGGACGCAGCCGTGGCTGAAGTCGCGCTCGGAGCGGGCGAAGAGGCGGCCGGTCGGGGTGTCGTGGAGGTACACGTCGAACCGGTCGGGAATGACGAACTTGTAATGGCCGAGGGCGTTGTCGTCGCCGGCCGGCTGCACCAGGCGGAAGGGCGAGCCGTGCTGGCCGATCTGGCGCAGGTCGGCGGGGGCGAGGTCGCCCGGCTCGACGGCGCTTTTGCTGTCGGTGTGCCGGATCTCGTAGCCCTTGCGGCGCAGATAGTCCGGATCGCTCAGCAGATGGGGCGCGATCTCCGCGGCGGCGATGGAGTCGGGGATGTGCCACACGGGGTTGAGGACCACGTCGGTGACCAGGTCGCTGAACACCGGCGTCTCGCGATGCTCCTTGCCGACGATCACCTTCATGGTCAGGACCACCCTGCCGTCCTCGACCACGCTCAGCACGTAGTCCGGGATGTTGACCAGGATGTAGCGGTTGCCGGGGTCCCCCATCCAGCGCCAGCGCTCCAGGTTGAGCTCGATCTCGCGGATACGGGCGGCGAGGTCCGCGTCGCCGGCCCCGCCGGCACCGCCGCGCGCGGCGAGGGCGCGGTGGCACGCCAGGGCCTCGCGCAGCTCTACGTAGCCCGGCGCCTTGGGGGCCAGGTCGCGGAGCGTCCGCTCCACGTCGCCGCCGGGAGCCAGGCCCCGCTCCAGGGCGGCCACCAGATCGACGCTGGCCGGGGCCGTGTACCAGCCCACCTGCATCCTCTCCGGCGGCTGCACGCGGCCGATGGCCAGGTGGGCCGCCGCGGCGAGGAAGGAGTAGGTCAGCCCGAGCTCCAGGTCGGCCGCGACGGCGAGCCGCCGACCGGCGGCCAGACCGGGCGCGGGCCAGCGCGCCGGGACGTTGCCGGCACCCAGGACCGCGGTGAGCCGCCGCAGCTGCTCGCGCGGATAGAGGCTGGTGTCGAGGCCCTCCGCGTCCAGCGCACCGAGGGCGTCCGGCAGGCGCGACGCGGCCGGCCGCAGGGCGCTCTCGCCTTCCTCCCACCAGGCGGGCCGGTAGGAGCGCCCGGCATAGAAGCGCAGCATCGCCCTCCAGGCCTGGGCCCGCTCGCCGTTGCGGCGCACCGCGGGCGGCATGGCGGCCTGTTCGAGCCGGGCGCGCAGCAGCTGCACCAGGGGGTCCGGCGGCGGCGGCACGGGCGTGACGGGATGCTCCGCCGGGCCGCGCGGCCCCGGCGGGGCAGCGACCTGGAAGAAGGCCGCCAGAAGGCAGACGGCGGCCAGCTGCAACTTCGGCCTGGAGTTGTGAGCGGTCACGGTTGGGCTCCCCGGATGAACTCTCGTTGGCGATCGCGATCGGTGAGCGGCCGGTGCGGCAGCGGCCTCCCGCGCCTTCCTGCTGCCGGCGCCGCCGGCGCTGACCGGGAAGAGTGCAACTAGCGCGCCCGCGGCCGGCGTCCCCACGCCCATGGGCTGCCGGCGGCCGGCCGAGGCCGGTCCTCGCGGGGCGAGGTGGGCCGCGGCCATCGGGCCACGGGAGGAAGCGCGGCGGGGGCGGCGGCCCGGAAACCGCCGCGTCTGCGACGGGGGCCCTGGACCGCCCTAGGCCAGGATGCCGGCGAGGAGGTCCACCGGCTCCGGTCCGGCGCAGGGCCGGACCGGAG
>JASLEW010000761.1 GCA_030150965.1 Thermoanaerobaculia bacterium
GAGCACCGTGAGCATCGACCGGACCGCGCCGTCGGTGCCGGCGGTGAGCGGCGGCTCGCTGACATGGCAGAACCTCCCGTCGCTCACCATAAGCGCGACCGGAGGGTCCGACACGGGCGGCGCAGGACTGGTGGCGCCGCAGTACCGCACCTCGACGGACGGCGGCGCGTCGTGGTCGTCGCCGGCGACGGCGGCGAGCGTGCAGGTGACGGTCGAGGGCGAGACGCTCGTGCAGTTCCGAAGTGCGGACGCCGCCGGCAACACCTCGGCCTGGGCCCCGGCGACGGCGACGGCCGGCAGCACCGTCCGGCTCGACCGGACAGCGCCGTCGGCGCCGTCGGTCAGCGGCGGCTCGCTGACGTGCGCGACCACGCGGACGATCTCCGCGGGGGGCTCGACGGACGGCAGCGGATCGGGCGTGAGCCACTACGAGTATGAGGTGTCGACCGACGGCGGCGCGACGTACGGGCCTGCGACGACGGGGCACACGGTCACGTTCACGACCAGCGGCAGCCATGTGGTGCAGTTCCGGGCGGTGGACGGAGTCGGGCTGGCGAGCGCGTGGGGGCCGGTGAGCCCGGAGGCTGGGAACACGGCCTGCATCACGTAGAGGCCTGGTGCCTGGCAACGCGAAGCGGTGCCTGGCACCAAGTGTTCGCGATCGGCAAAGGGCGTTCCACTCCGAAGTGAAATGCATCGGCGTGGCGCGAACACTTGGTGCCAGGCACCGAGCTATCGCTCGTTGCCAGGCACCGGGGCATCACGTCGGCGTGCACCGCCCCAGCGCCGGCTCCGCCCCATACCGCTCATACACCGCCCGCGCCTCCGCCGCCCTTCCCAGCAGCTCCAGGCAGCGCGCCCGCTCGAAGCTGCACCCGAGCGCGGCGAAGCCGCGCTCGGCCCGGGCCAGGGCGAGCTCGTCGCCGGCGATCCCGCGCGCGCGGTCGATCTGCGCCACGGCCCGCGGCAGCTCCTCGACGCCGTTCGTCGCATCGAGCGTCGCCAATGTCTCGTCCAGCTCATCCCACTGGCCCAGGGCGGCCTGCGCCTCCGCGGCGATCGCCAGCACCCAGATCCGCGAGATCGACACGCGCGAGACCCGTTCCAGCGCCAGCTCCGCCTCGCCGCTCCCGAGCAGCCCATAGGCGACCAGCAGGTCGAAGTGCCCGGGGATCCGGCCGATCCGCCGCTCGATGACGTCCGCCTCGTCCCGCTGGCCGCGCATCAGATGGATCGCCGCCGCGACGCCGCCGACGAGCCCCGGCACGCTCGTCCGCCGTGTCGGCCCACCCCGCCGGAACGCCTCCAGGAACCGCTCGTGCGCCTCCATGGCCTCGTCCCACCGGTCCCAGTAGAAGAGCGCCTCCACGCGCGTGCGCGCCGGCCACGCCACCCAGCGCGGGTCGCTTCCGGCGACGAGCTCGTCCGCGAGGTCGGCAGCCGCCACCGCTCCCGCGTAGTCGCCGAGCACGGTGCGGTTGCGGGCCGCCGCGGCGCAGATGTCCATCTGCTCCTCTCGTGACAGGATCCGCGGGATCAGCGCCATGCGCCGCTCGCCCGTGGCGGTCGCCTCGCGGTAGCGCCGCAGGGCCGCGAGCAGCGTCGAGCGCGCGTCGAGCGCTGCCGAGATGATCTGGGGCGCGTCGAGCTCCTCGGCGATCGCGAGCGCCTCGTCGGCCGTCGGAAGCGCCGCCTCCTGCGGTGCGAGGTCGCGCTCGAAGCGCCAGACGACGAGCGCCCGTGCGATCAGCAGCCGCGCCCGCAATGCCGGCGCTCCGGCCGCGTCGGCGTGGCGCAGACCGTCCTCGATCTCCGCCTCGACCGCCTCGCGGAGCGGCTGAGCGGCGAGCTGCAGGCCGGCCCAGCGCGACGGCAGGTCGACCCACTTCCATGAGAGGCGGGCCATGTCGTGGTCGCTCAGCTGCGCGTCGTGCGCGTGCTCGAGGGCAACGCCGTAGGCGTCGAACGCCTCGTCGAGATTCTCCGCCATCCAGTGGGCATCGCCCATCGCCTCTGCGGCCAGGGCCCGCTCACCGCCGTCCTGCGCCAGCGCCTGCGCGAGCCCGGCCTGCCGCAGCGCCAGTCCATGGGCGTACACCTTGCGGGCGTCCGACGCTGCGCGCAGCAGCATCCGCACCGCGTCCCCGCGCGCCTCGCCGGTGCCCATCGAGACCGCCGACGCATAGTGCCCCGCAACGGTCTGCGACTCCGCGTCGGGACGGCTCTCCAGCCAGCGGGCAAGGGCGAGGTGGATGCGCGCGCGATCGCTGCGGGGCATCGTCTCGTAGGCCACGTCGCGAATCAGGACGTGCTTGAACGCCCATCCCGACCCGACTGCGACGAGCAGGTCGCGCCGCGACAGGTTCGCGACCATGCGCTTCGCGCCGTCGGGCGCGACCACCGCAAGCTCCTCCTCGCCGAAGCTGCGGCCGATCACGGAGGCGCACTGGATGAACCGCTTCTCCTCGGCGTGAAGCAGGTCGAGGCGCGCCGCGATCACGCCCTGGACGGTTGCGGGCATCGAGCGGCCACCCTCGGCGGCCATCGCAAGCAGCTCCTCGAGGAAGAACGGGTTCCCGCCGGCCAGCTCGATCGCACGCCCCGGGCCGTCCTCACCGGCCGGCAGCGACCCCGCCAGGCGGCGCATGTCCTCCGGTCCAATCGCGTCCAGCGTGACAACGGTCGCGTTGCGAAGGCCGGTGCCCCACCCCGGGCGCGTGCGAAGCAGGTCGTCCCTCGCCAGGCAGAGGATGACGAGCGGCACGCGCTCGTCGCCCGTCGCCAGCGACTCGACCAGGTCGAGCATCGCAGGCTCGGCCCAGTGCGCGTCCTCGAGCACCACGAGCGACGCCTCCTCCGAGGCGAGCGCAGTGAGCATGCGGCGCCATGCATCGCGGCCGCGGCTGAGCCCCTCGAGGTCGTCCTCGTCCGGAGCCGGGCGATCGCCGCCGAGGCCCGCGATGCATGGCGCCGCATGCTCACTGCGCTCGCCTCGGAGGAGGCGTCGCTCGTGGTGCTCGAGGACGCGCACTGGGCCGAGCCTGCGATGCTC
>JASLEW010000792.1 GCA_030150965.1 Thermoanaerobaculia bacterium
CCCGACCACCGCCGCCGCGCTCGCCACCGCGGCCGGCCTGCGCACCAGCACGGTGGAGGCGGCGCTGGCCGCCCTGGAGACCGAGGGCTTCGTGCTGCGCGGCCGGTTCACCGCGGCGGCCGAGAGGGCCGCCGGTGCCGCGGCGAGGGCTGGTGCCGGAGCTGGACCCGTGGCTCGGGCTGGGGCCGCTGGGCCTGAAGCCGGCGCCATAGCTGGAGTTGGAGCAGCTGGGTCTGGAGCCGGCGCTGGACCGGGAGCAGCGCGGGACGCCACGAGGAGCGACAGCGGGATTGGCGGCCCGCCGGGGGCGGAGAGGGCGGTGGGCCAGGAGAGCCGGCCCGAGGCCGCGTTCATCGAATGGTGCGAACGGCGCCTCCTGGCGCGCATCCACCGCTACACCCTGGAGCGCCTGCGGCGCGAGATCGAGCCGGTGTCGCAGGCCGATTTCATGCGCTTCCTGCTGGCCTGGCAGCACGTGCCGGCCGCGGCCACCATGGCCCCGGCCGCAGGGATTGGCGGCGTTGGCAGCGGCGCCGGCGGTGTTGGGATGGGAGTTGGTGGCGGTGGCGTCGGCGCTGGTGGCGCTGGTCTCGGCGGAGCCGTGGGCGTGGGAGGCGCCGGCGCGGGAGCGGGCCACGCCAGCGGCGCCGGCGACAGGACGGTGGCGCCGTCGCCGGGAGCGGCACCGTCTTCGGGCGCGGGTGCGCCGCTCAAGGGAGCGCAGGCTTTGCCGGCGCTCCTGGCGCAGCTGGAGGGCTTCGAGGCGCCGGCAGCCGCGTGGGAAGGTGAGATCCTGCCCTCCCGCCTCCCCGACTACGATCCGTTGTGGCTGGACGCCCTCTGCCTCGCCGGCCGCTACGTCTGGGGCCGCTGGACGCCTCCCGCCGGCAGCCCCGGGACGTCCGGCCAGCCGCGAGCGCGCCGCGCCGGCCCGGTGCGGGCGACGCCGATCGTCCTGCTGCCGCGCGCCGGCATGGAGGCATGGCGCGAGCTGGCGCCGAGCGCCGCCGCGCCGATCGTCGAAAGGACCGTCGTGCCGCCGCGCGCGCCGGCTGCCGAGCCGCAGCCGGAGGCGGGCACGATGGACCGGCTGGAGCGGCCGGACGGGTCGGATCCCGACCACTCTGAGATGGATCTGTCCGCCGAGGCGGCGGCGGTCTACGGCTGGCTGCAAGCCCGTGGCGCCGCCTTCTTCGACGAGATCGCGGCGGGAGCGCGGCTCCTTCACACCCAGGTGGAGGCGGCCCTGGGCGAGCTGGTCGCGGCCGGGCTGGTCACCGCCGACAGCTTCACCGGTCTCCGCGCGCTCCTGGTCCCGGCGCACAGGCGCCCGCGGGTCGATCGTCCCGCCCGCGGCAGCGCCGGCCTGCCGGGCCTATCGAACCTGGCCGCGAGGGGAGCGGCAGCCGTCTCATCCACCTCCGCCTTCGGCGTGCAGAACGCCGGCCGCTGGTCCCTGCTGTCGCCGGCGCGTGGGGTGATCCCCGCCGTGGTTCCCGGTGCCGGCGCCGGACCTGGAGGGCGCGGGGGCGCAGGGCCAAACGGCGGCGGGGGAGGAGCCTCCGTCTCACGCGAGGCCATCGAGATGGCGGCCTGGGCGCTGCTGCGCCGTTACGGCGTGGTCTTCCGGCGTCTGCTCGAGCGCGAGGCGCTGCTGCCCCCATGGCGGGATCTCCTCGCCACCTTCCGCCGTCTCGAAGCCCGAGGCGAGATCCGCGGCGGCCGCTTCGTGGACGGCTTCTCCGGCGAGCAGTTCGCCCTGGCCGAGGCGGTGGGCCAGCTGCGAGCCCTCCGCCGCGAGCCCCGGCGGGGCGCCCTGACCTCGATCAGCGCCGCCGATCCGCTGAACCTCCTGGGAATCATCACTCCCGGCGACCGCCTGGCCGCCCTGTCGGGCAACCGCCTCCTCCTCCGCGACGGCGAGCCCATAGCAGTCTGGGAGGGCCGCCAGCCGCGCTTCCTGGTAGAGCTGAACCCAGCCGAGCGCTGGCAAGCCCAGACCGTCCTCACCCGCCGCCCGGTGCAGGCCGCGGGCCCGCGGCTGCGGGCCCGGCTGGGGCGCTCTGCCTGATTCATCTCTCTCGCGCCGCCGATTGTCAGGTCACGCTTCGCGCTGCTCCAGGCAGCCTCGGGTAGCCGACTTTCACCTCGGGAAAAGGGTATAGACATCTCCGTTCTCGGCGTTCGCGATCTTGGAGTCCTCATAGGTTGCGACAATGCGGCGGTAAAGCTCAAGCTTGGCGCATTCCAGAACTCCGATGACCTCGTTGAGGGCTGCATAGCTCAGATTCTGGCGCCCCAGATAGGCATCGATCTTCTTGCTGATGACGTAGTTAAGCTCACCTGGAGTTTCGGCGTCGCCGCCGCGATCTAGCCGCGAACGATCGATCTGTGCTACGTAAGGCATCAGGAATATCCTTTCTGTGAGCTTGCAGCGCACTCGGTCGGCCGCCGCTCTGGAGAGCGCGGCCGGCACGGCGCATCTTCTGTTGACCCGGGCCCGCGACGCCGCGGCTGCGGGGGCCCATCGGGGCCGTTCCGCGTAACAGTGCTCAATGGCTGGGCCCGACGCCGCGGTTGCCAGTGGCGATCTGGCAGGATGGGGGAGCCTACGAGGTCGCCTCGCTACGGTCCCGCCTCTGCGTCGGGCTTGCGGAAGCTCGGCGATGGGCTCAGTGAGCGGTCTTTTCTGCCTCGAGGGTCGCGATGAAATCCTTGACCACCTTCTGGTTCCCGGGATCGGGGGCCTGGGCCAGCGCCAGCCTGGCCTCCGCGATCGCCTGGTCCCGGTGACCCAGGGCCGCGTGACCGCGGGCCAACCCGAAGTGCACCGGCCAGACGTCCGGATGGAGCTGGGCGTTGACGGTGAAGACCTCCATCGCGTCGGCGGGACGGTGCATCGCGATCAGCTGACGGCCGATGAGGTGGATGTCGAGCGGGCCGGCGCCCGGGCTGTGGATCGCCTTGGTGAGCATGGCCTTCCCCTCGGCCTCCTTGCCGTTGGCATCGAGCGCCATCGCCAGGGTGAAGAGGGTCGTCGCGTTCTCCTGGCCGGAGTAGTTCGGGTCGGTGCCGTGCCGGGCCCAGAGCAGCGCGTCGTCGAGGTGAATCCTGTGGGTGAGGCAGAACTGGGCTGCCGTCGTCCAGCCGCGCCAATCGAGGCCGCCCGTCGAGCGCAGCTCCCGGCGCATCTTCTCGACATAGAGGTCGTCGATGTTCTCGACCTTGATGGCGAAGGGCAGCTGCAGATCCTCCCAGCGCAGCACGGCCGTCACGCTGTCGGGCCTCTGGTCGCGGAACTCGTAGGCCAGGTCCTCGTGATACTCGCTTGGCTGGGGCTTCGCCGTGACCCGCAGGGCATCTTCCTTGGCGTCGTAGTAGAAGCTGCCCCAGGAGGTGTGGTTCTTCGAGAAGATGATCGTCCAATCGTCCGCTTCGGGGATGAAAAAGAGGCCGTAGGAGCCGGCCGGCAGGCGCTGACCCTGGATGGTGACGTCGTGGGTCGTGGTGAAGACGGTGTTCTCGTTGGCGCCACCCCGCCATGGGCACTGGCTGCCGCAGCTGCCGAAGGGGCTGCTCGTCATCCCGTACTCGACGAGATGGCCCTTGCCCCAGATCTTGCCCCGCCGATCGACGCCGCCCGGACCGTGCACGTGCGGACTGCTGTAGTCGATCGTCACCTGGACCAGGCCGATGTCGTGGCTGACCACGTTGTGCTGAGCGCCGCCACGGCTGTGGCTGTTCATGTCGGGGTCCGACGGGGGTATCGTGACTCCCTGGAACAGCTGGGCGGCAACGGGGGTGGCGAGGAGAGCTGCCGCGGCGAGCGCGACGAGGCTACGGGAGGCTCCGACCATGATCTGCGGATTCTTGCAGCTCAGGTCGGCGCTCGCAAGATCCGCGTCCGACGCGCCACGCAGGAGCCCGCGTCAGACCCGGTGGCGCACCCTGCGTGCCCGCCCGCGCGCGGGTGCGCCGCAGCGCGCCCGTCGCGCGTCCCTGGCCTGGACGCCGCCGCGGAGCGGCC
>JASLEW010000807.1 GCA_030150965.1 Thermoanaerobaculia bacterium
AGAACCGCTTCGACCTCGCGTCGCCGCACCTGCTCGACGTGCTGCTCTCCTGCCAGCACGGCGCCTTCTACTGGACGCCGGTGCTGGCGCTGGGCAGCGCGGCGCTCGCCTGGGCGGCGCTGCGCCGCGGCTGGGCCCGTCCCCTGGCCGCCGTGCTCGCGGCCAGCGTCTATCTCGTCGGCTGCCTGACCGGCGGCACCAACTGGTCGGGCGACAACGCCTACGGCATGCGCTACCTGGTGGAGAGCGTGCCGCTGCTCGCGCCGCCGCTCGCCTGGGCGCTCGGCGCCGGCCTGCCGGCGGCGTCGTGGCGCGGCCTCGGAGCCCTCCGGGTCCTCAGGGCGTGGCAGGCCGCCTGGACGCTCCTGCTGCTGCTGCTCGTCCCTGCCAACGGCCTGCTCATGCTGGCCTTCGCCCGCCGCACCATCCCCCACGACCGCTGCGTCACCTGGCGGGCCATGGGCGCCGGCATCGGCCGGGCGCTGCGCCCGGCGGAGGCGGCGCGGTGACCGGGAGGGCGCGCACCGGCCTGGTGGTCTTCGCCGTCGCGCTCCTCGTGCGCTGCATCGTCGTCCTGGCGCTCGGCCTGGCGGCGCCGCCGGTCGCCTGGGGAGACGACGCCGACTACGACGCCATCGCCCGCGGCCTCGCCGGCGCCCACGGCTACGTCAACACCTGGTACCCGCCCGGCTATCCGTTCCTGCTGGCGCTGATCTATGCCGCCGCCGGACCGAGCCCGGCCGCTGCACGTTTGCTCCAGGCCGTGCTCTCCGCCGCCACCTGCTGGGTGGTCTACGTCATCGCCCGCGACGCCTTCGGGCGCTCGACGGCGACCGTCGCCGGGCTGCTGCTCGCCGTGCTGCCGGCGCACGCCTACATGGCCTGGCGGCTGATGGCGGAGACGCCGTTCATCCTCCTGCTCGCCCTGGCCGTCGCCTGCGCCCAGCAGGCCGTGGCCGCCGGCAGCCCGCGCCTGGCGGCCCTGGCCGGCGCCGCGCTGGGCGCCTCGCTGCTCTTCAAGTCGAACCTCGCCCTGGCCGTGCCGCTCCTCCTGCTGTGGGCGGCCTGGGCGGCGGTGAACACCGAGCCGCGGCGCCGCGGCGCCATCCTCGCCGCCGGGGTGGCCGGCTGCGCGCTGCTCGTCGCGCTGCTGCCGGCGGCGAGCGCGCTCTCCCCCAGCCGCTCGGCCGAGCTGCTGCCGGGCAACGGCGGCCCGACGCTCTGGTGGTCGAACAACCCGCTCGCCGACGGCTACTTCGTCGATCCCGACGGCACCGCCGCCGGCCGCGCCTTCATCGAGCGGCACGGCCTGGCGTCCGCGGCCCTGCAGTCGCGCGACCCGCTGCTGCGCAGCCGCGCCGACCGCGAGCTGGCCTGGGACTGGGTGCGGGAGAACCCCGGCGCCTTCCTCGCCCTCGCCGGCCGCAAGCTGTGGAACGCCTTCGGCCCGACGCCGCGCACCGAGGTCTTCGGCCGCCAGCGGCCGGCGGCGTGGCTCTACACCGCCGGCTACGCCGTGCTGCTGCCGCTCATCGTCCTCGGCGCCTGGCGCACGCGGCGGCAGTGGCGGGCGGCGCTGCCGCTCTACCTGCTGCTCGCCGGGTCGGTGGCGATGACGGTGATCTGCTACGGCACCCCGCGGTTCACCCTGCTCGTCGTCCCCTTCCTGCTGATCCTGGCGGGAGCGGCGGTGGCCGAAACGGCGCCGGCGCGCCATCCGGCCGCCGCCCCCGCCGCCCTGCCGCTCCCCGGGGAGAGCGCCTGATGAGCGGCCGGCGGCTGAGCGTGGCGTTCGTCGGCGGCCGGGGCGTCGTCGGCACCTACAGCGGCATCGAGACCTACTACGAGGAGGTGGGCGCGCGCCTCGCCGCCCGCGGGCACCGGGTGACCGCCTACTGCCGCGACTACTTCACCCCCGACCTGCCGGAGTACCGCGGCATCCACGTCCGCCGGCTGCCGTGCCTGCGCACCAAGCACCTGGAGACCCTCTCCCACAGCCTGCTCGCCACGCTCCTGGTCTGCCTGCGGCGCGAGCACGACGTGGTGCAGTTCCATGCCATCGGCTCGGCCCCGCTGTCGGGCCTGCCCCGCCTGTTCGGCCACACCACCGTGGTCTCGGTGCGCGGCCTCGACTGGCAGCGCGGCAAGTGGGGCGCCGGGGCGCGGCGCGCCCTGCGGCTCGGCGAGTGGGCGGCGGTGCGCCTGCCGACCGCCACCGTGGTGGTGTCGCGCACCCTGCAGCGCCACTTCGCCGAGAGCCACGGCCGCCCCACCGTCTGCATCCCCAACGCCGTGGTGCCGGCGCAGCCCCGTCCGGCCGAACGCATCCGCCGCTGGGGCCTCGCCCCCGACGGCTTCCTGCTGTTCGCCGGCCGCCTGTCGCCGGAGAAGGGCGTGCACACGCTGCTCGAGGCGCTGCGCCCGCTCCCCCGAGGGCGCCGGCTGGTGATCGCCGGCGGCAGCAGCTACTCGCAGGGCTACATCGACGAGCTGCGGCGCCTGGCCTGGGAAGAGGTGCTCTTCCTGGGCAACGTCGATCACGACACGGTTGCCGAGCTGCTCAGCAACTGCTACGCCTACGTCCTGCCCTCCACCATGGAGGGACTGTCGGTCGGCCTGCTCGAGGCGCTCTCCCACGGCAGCTGCATCGTCGCCAGCGACATCCCGGAGAACCGCGAGGTGATCGGCGACGCCGGCCTCAGCTTCCCGCCCGGCGACGTGCAGGCCCTGCGCACCCACCTCGCCACCCTGCTCGACGACCCGGCGCGGGTCGCGGACCTCCGCCGCCGCGCCGCCGACCGGGCGCGGTCGCAGCCCGACTGGGACGAGGTGGCCCGCCGCACCGAAGCGCTCTACCTCGGCCTCCTCGCCGGCCGGCTGCCGGAGGAGGCGGAGCCGGCGGGCGCCGCCGAGCGCGCGCCGCGCCACGCCGATGCCGGCGTCCGCTGAGCCGGGGCCGCCACCGGCCCGGGCCCGCCGCCGCGGCGACCTGCTGCGCATCCTGTCGCAGGGCGGCATCTACGCCGTCGCCGGCCTGGCCCAGCAGGGCATCTCGTTCCTGCTGCTGCCGCTCTACACCCGCTGGGTGCCGCCGGCCGACTACGGTCGCCTCGAGCTGCTCAGCTCGTTCTCCGCCATCGTCTTCGCCGTCCTGATGCTGGGCCAGGCGTCGGCGATCACCAAGTGCTATCACCGCGACTGCCGCGACGATGCCGAGCGCGGCGCCGTGCTGCCGACCGCGCTGCTGCTCGACCTGCCCCTGCTCGTCGCCGGCGGCGCGCTGCTGGCCGCCGCCGCCGGCCCCGTCGCCCGGTGGCTGTTCGGCGCCGCGGGAGCCGGCGGCGACGGCGCCGTCCTGGTGCGCCTGACGGCGGCGGCGGGCGTCCTCACCAGCTGCGTGGCCCTTGGCCTCGCCAGCCTGCGCGCCCAGGAGCGGGCGGCGGCCTTCGGCGTGCTGAGCGTCGTCCAGCTGGCCGCCGCCCTCACCCTCAACGTGCTCTTCGTGGTGCGCTGGCGGATGGGCGTGCGCGGCATCCTCTGGGGAACCCTGCTGTCGAACCTCCTGGTGGTCGTGCTCGGCGCCGGCCTGGCGGCGTGGCGCCGGGCCCGGGCAGGAGGCGCACAGCGGGCGGTCGAGGGCGCCGCGGCGCGGGCGGGGTGGCAGGCCGCGGACCCGCAGCCGGGCGAGCGGCGCCCGTTCGGGCGCGACCTGTCGGAGCGGCG
>JASLEW010000833.1 GCA_030150965.1 Thermoanaerobaculia bacterium
CGCCGCGGCCCTGACCGGCGCCGCCGGCCGCGGCGGCGACTGCGACGGCGGCGACGGCGGCGGCGGCCCTGCGCGTCGAGCACGGCAGCGGCGGCGGCAGCTATGCGCCCGGCACGGTGGTCCACGTCTGGGCCGATCCGGCCCCGCCGGGGACGGTCTTCGACCGCTGGACCGGCGACCTCGCCGCGCTCGTCGACCGCCGGGCGGCGCACACCACCCTGGTGATGCCGGCCAGCCCGGTCGCGGTGCGGGCGGAGTTCAAGCGCGGCGCCACCTGCACGGAGGCGACCGAGACGCTGCACGGCACCCGGGTGACCTGGTGCGCGCCGCCTGGACACGCCGGCATCATCGTCCTCTTCCATGGCACCGCCGGCGACGGCCTGGGCTTCTTCCGCGCCGTCGAGCCCGGCCGCTTCGTGCGCGAGGCCGCCGCCGCCGGCTTCGCGCTGGTCGCCCTGGACAGCGCCGACCGCGCCGCCAAGAGCTGGCAGCTCAATCTCTCCCAGCCCAACGCCGACGCCGACAACGTCCGCGCGGCGCTCGCCGAGCTGACCCGCCGCGGGCTCCTCGGCGCCGGCGAGCCGCTCTACGCCCTGGGCGTGGCCCAGGGCGGCAACTTCGGCGCCCGCCTGGCCTTCCGCCTGGGTTTCCGGGCGGCGGCGATCTTCGGCGCCGCCGGCAGGCTGCCCCCCGACTACGCGCTGCCCACCCTGTGGCTCCTGGCGCAGAGCACCTTCGACCGCGGGCCCGAGGCGCTCACCGACTACAACCGCCTGCGCGAGGCGAAGGTGGCCGCGCGGCTGGTGGTCAACGACCCCTCGCCGGTCCATCCCCTGCGCTTCTGGGCCGCCGGCGGGCTGGACCCGGACGATTCGCGGGAGGTCCACCGGCTGCTCAGGGAGCGCGGCTTCCTCGACGGCCACGACATGCTCAAGGAGGATCCCGAGACCTCGGGTTGGGAGATGCTGCTGCCGCCGCGTCTCGCCAAGGTGCGCGGCGCGCTGCGCGAGGAGCTGGACGTCTGCTTCGGCGTGCCCCGCTTCTTCAGCGACTTCGACCATCGCATCCTCGAGTTCTTCGCCGCGCAGCGCTGAGGGGCGCGGGGCCGGACGGCCGGATCGCCGGATGGCCGGATGGCCGGATCGCCGGAGAAAACGCCGGCCGGCGGGCCCCAGCCCGCCCGGGCATCGAAGTTGCTCGGCCTTCCCGCCGGGCGGCGGCCGGAACGGCCGCTGCGGAGGAGGGAGGGACAGGGCCATGGCGATGATCGAGACCATCAATCCGGCGACGGGCGAGACGCTCGCCTCCTACGAGGAGACGCCGCAGGCCGAGGTGGAGCGCGCCGTGACCGCGGCCCATCACGCCTTCCTCACCTGGCGCGAGGTGGGCTCCGACCAGCGCGCGGCGGCGCTGCGGCAGGCCGGGCGGCTGTTGCGCGAGCGGCGGCGCACCTATGCCGAGCTGATGGCGCGCGAGATGGGGAAGGTGCTTGCCGGCGGCCTCTCCGAGATCGACAAGTGCGCCGGGGCCTGCGACTACTACGCCGCCGAGGCCCCGGGCTTCCTCGCCCCCGAGGAGGTGGCGACCGACGCCAGCCGCAGCTACGTCGCCTTCGAGCCGCTCGGCGTGGTGCTCGCGGTGATGCCCTGGAACTTCCCCTTCTGGCAGGTGTTCCGCTTCGCCGCGCCGGCGCTCATGGCGGGCAACGCCGGCCTGCTCAAACATGCCTCGAACGTCCCCGGCTGCGCCCTGGCGATCGAGGAGGTGCTGCGCGACGCGGGGATGCCGGACGGCCTCTTCCGCGCCCTGCTCCTCCCCTCGGCCGCCGTCGAGCGGCTGATCGGGCATTCCAAGGTGGCGGCGGTGACCCTGACCGGCAGCACGCCGGCCGGCCGGGCGGTGGCCGCCCAGGCCGGCGGCCAGCTCAAGAAGACGGTGCTGGAGCTGGGCGGCAGCGACGCCTACCTGATCCTCGGAGATGCCGACCTCGACGCCGCGGTCGAAACCTGCGTGGCGAGCCGGCTGATCAACAGCGGCCAGAGCTGCATCGCCGCCAAGCGCTTCCTCTTCCCGCGCCGCCTGGCGCCGGAGATCGAGCGCCGCTTCGTCGACGCCATGGGCGCCAAGGTGGTCGGCGATCCGCTGCGGGAGGGCACCGACCTCGGGCCGCTCGCCCGCCGCGATCTGCGCGACCAGCTGCACGCCCAGGTCGAGGCCAGCCGCCACGCCGGCGCCCGGTGCCTGCTGGGCGGCGAGGTCCCCGAGGGGCCGGGGGCCTACTACCCGCCCACCGTGCTCGCCGACGTCGGCCCGGGGATGCCGGCCCACGACGAGGAGCTCTTCGGACCGGTGGCGGCGCTCATCCCGGTGGACGGCCAGACGCCGGAGGCGGAGGACGAGGCGATGCTGCAGGTGGCGAACAGCTCCGTCTTCGGGCTCGGCGCCGCCGTCTTCACCCGCGACGCGCGGCGCGGCGAGGCGGTGGCCCGCCGCCTCGAAGCGGGCAGCTGCTTCGTCAACGACCTGGTGCGCTCCGACCCGCGGCTGCCGTTCGGCGGCATCAAGCAGTCCGGCTACGGCCGCGAGCTGGGCGTCTTCGGCATCCGCGAGTTCGTCAACGTCAAGACGGTCTACATGAAATGAAAGCGCGCGGCGAAGAGCGCCCGCGGGCGCCGATTCAAAAATTTGTTGACAAGTCCGCGCCCATCCGGCACCATAGGAACCATCGTTCCGCGCGCTCCTTCCGGGAGCGACGCGGCGGCCCCAAAGAGGCTTGGGCGGCCCACGGGGCCGGGTGGGCTGGGACCCGCCGATTAGGAAGACGCCCAGAAAGGAGGTGGTCCAGTGGACTTAGATAAACCTGGTTTGGTGGAGGTGGCGTCCTCGTAGGGGGATCCTCCAAAGCGTCGATCTGGTTTAGGGCGCTGCCGGTTGCAGGTCCCCCACAAGGGGGGAACCCAACGCCACTGAGACCAACCCCTGAGGCCCCGGCCACGTGCCGGGGCCTTTTGCATTTCAGGGGCTCCGTGGCCGAGGCCGTTGCAATCGATCCCCGGCCACGCGCCGGGGTCTTTTGCATTTCAGGCCCTGGCCGGGCTGGCTGCCAGGGTGACCGCCGGATCCGGGGCGAGCCCGTCGATGCCGTCGAGGGCGGCGACGATCGCCTTCACGTCCAGGCTCTCGGTGAGGCGGATGATCTCCACCGCCTTGCCGGCCAACCCGCCCGGCTCGGCGATCAGCCGCGCCAGCACGGTCACCTGGCGGTCGCGCGACTGGAGCGCCGGGGGCCAGGCGGCCTGCGGCAGGTGCGCCAGCGTCACCGCCTGGTCCCAGGCGTCCTGGCGCGCCACGTCGAGGCTGAAGTTGAGCGTCTCCTCCTCGGTGCGCCCGCCGATCTGGTCGAGCAGACCGAGCAGCGGCGAGAAGCGGCCGATCACCTGCTCCACCGCCGGCAGCAGGCTGGCCAGCAGGAGGTTGATCCGATCGAAGTCGCCCTGGACGCCGGAGATGGCGTCGCCGGGAGCGGTCTCGGCGGTGGCGACGGCCAGGTCGAGGTTGATGTGCGCGTTGATGGCCAGGAGCAGGTCCTGGAGGAGGATGAGGTCGCCGCCCTGGGTGGCGGTGAAGGCGTAGCTCCAGCAGCGCGAGACCGCCGCCGCCGCGGCGCCGCCGTCGCGGAAGCCCTGGAAGGCGGCGAGGTAGCGGTTGGCGAAGGCGGTGTCGAGCCGCTCCATGCGCGGCCCGTCGTCGAACAGGCCCTGGCCGATCGCCCTTTTCACCTGCAGCGTCACCTGGCGGTAGAGCGCCGCGAAGCACCCCTGCGGCGAGCCCGTGGCCGTCGCTTCGGCGACGATGCCGGCGAGGCTCGCCAGCACCTGGTCGATGTCCTGCGCCTGCTGCGGAGTGGTGGCCGGCGGCACGGCGGTCCTCCTTGGATCGGGACGGAAGCGGCCGGCCGGCGACCGGCCGCCCGGCGCGGGGTTGCGTTGGGTCCATTCTATCCAGGACGAAGCGGCACATCCCAGGAGGGAGGCGGCCGGAAGACTTGGCCCTGATCTTGCTTTCCAGCCGGACGTCTGATGTAAGGGAGTGCGGCCGGTCGGTGCGGCGGCGCAGGAGAGCTTCAGGTGGTGTCACGCTGGCGGCGGCTGATCCAGGAAACGGTGGTCGGATGGAACGACCACAACGCTTCGACGCAGAGCGCGGCGCTGGCGTTCTACACCATCTTCTCGCTCGCGCCGCTCCTGGTGGTGGTGATCTCGGTGGCGGGCACGGTCTTCGGCGCCGCCGCGGTGCGCGGCGAGATCCTGCAGCAGTTCCAGACCTGGATGGGGCACGACGCCGCGTCGCTGGTGCAGGAGATCCTGAGCACCGCGGCCAGGCCGCAGGTCAACCGGCTGGCCGGCATCATCGGCGTCGCCACCCTGATCTTCGGCGCCTCGGGAGTGTTCGTCCAGCTGCAGCAGGCGCTCAACCAGATCTGGGAGGTGGCGCCCAAGCCGGGGGCGGCGCTCACCAGCCTGCTGCGCAAGCGCATCCTGTCGTTCGCCCTGGTGCTGGGCATCGGCTTCCTGCTGCTGGTGTCGCTGGTGATCTCGGCGGCGCTCGCGGCGCTGGGCGACTTCCTCGAGGCGCGCTTCCGCCTGCCGGTGGGGCAGCTGCACGTGGTCAATTTCCTCGTCTCCTTCCTCATCGTGAGCCTGCTCTTCGCCCTCATCTACCGGCTGCTGCCCGACGTGCGCCTGCTCTGGCGTGACGTGATCCTGGGCGCGCTCGTGACCTCGGCCCTGTTCAGCGCCGGCAAGACGCTCATCGGCATCTACCTCGGGCGCACCGGCGCCGCCTCCGCCTACGGCGCCGCCGGGTCGCTGGTGATGCTCACCTCCTGGGTCTACTACTCGGCGCTCATCTTCCTGCTCGGCGCCGAGTTCACCCACGTCCACTCGTGTGACCGCCGTGCTCCGGCTGGGGCCGGGCGCC
>JASLEW010000923.1 GCA_030150965.1 Thermoanaerobaculia bacterium
GAGGGATTGCGACATTCTCGTCTTGGAGCACCATGAGGTCATGCATGCCGAGCTTCAGGGTCGGAATTGACCTGATCAGTACGGAGGGATTGCGACTCTTTCAGGGCCGCGAGATCCTGCGGCGAGATGCTCCAGTCGGAATTGACCTGATCAGTCCGGAGGAATTGCGACTTTCTCCGACATGGCGTAGATCGCGGTCGCCATGACCGTCGGAATTGACCTGATCGGTACGGAGGGATCGGAACCATCTCCCCGCTGGAAGTCCGCGGAGCTTCGGCCGGCTCTGGTGTCGTGCCGCTCTGCTGCGCCCGCGGCACCGGCCACCTCCGCGGAGTCACCCTCCAGCCGCCAAGCCCGGTAGGCCCCCGCTTGGCATCAACAATCTCTGTCCTCTCGGGTCTTGACGGCAGGGAGGGAGCTGTCTTTGGCCGGACAACTGATGGCGCGTCTGACGTCGTGCGACACCTGCGGGCGGCATTTGAGCGGGTGCGCGCGAACGGTGGATGCCGTGGCGCCGACGGGCTGAGCGTTGGCGATCTCGCCGCCAACGAGGCGGCGGAGATCGATCGCTTGCAGGACCGGCTCCTGCGGCGCTGCTGCCGGCCGTTCCCTATGCTGCGATCCGCCGCCGGCAGGGTAGGTCGGCTTCAGCGGCCCGCAACCGCCGTCCCACCCCCCTCCTCGCGGCCGGTGTCTCTCTGTTGTATGGTTGTTTCACCGCTTTTGGAGGTTATGAACCTGGGGACCTTGGCGACCGAATGCCGGTCTTGCGCCCGGCGCCGCACGGCGCGGCTGGCGGCCGGCGGCGGGCCGGCGCGATGACGGCCTACGTCTTCTCGCTCGGGCTCATCCCGGTGCAGGAGTGGATCGCGCAGGCGCGGCGGTCGCGCGACCTGCGGGTGGGCTCGGCCTGGCTCAGCCACGTGATGGCGCGGTTGCTCTGCCGCTTGGAGGCGGACCTGGGCGCGGACGTGCGCCTGCCGGCGGTTTCCGCCGCGATGCTCGCCGAGGTGGCCGGTTCGCTCGAAGACGCCATCGCGGCCCGCTACGGGATTCCCAACCGCGCCTCCGGCTACTGCGCTGCCGCCGACGACGCCGATCTGCGGCAGCGGTTTCAGGCGGCGGTCGATGGCGAGCTCGCGGTGGCTTGGCGGCAGCTGGTGCGTGGCCGGCTCGCGCAATCGCCGCACGCCTCGGCGGAGGAGCGGCAGTTCTGGAGCCTGCTCGCGCCGCACCTCTCGTCCTACCTGGCCGCCGCTCCGGCAGGCGAGGACTCCCCCTTCTCGGTCGTCTGGGTGGCGGCTCCCCGCGGCCCCGGAGACCCCGACCTGCGGCGGGACCTCGCGGGGATCGATCGTCTCTTCGCCGAGGTGAAACGCTCGCGGCCGGTGCGGCCGTGGCCGGCGGCGCTGGCCGGCGCGGCCGGCAAGTGCAACCAGTGTGCGAGCCGGGAGGCGATCGGCCCGACCGGGACCTTCGAGGACTGGCGGACCTGGTTCGCCAGGATTTCGGAGGGCGGCTGGGCGGTGCGCGGGGCGCGCATCGAGCGCGGCGAGCGGCTGTGCTACGTCTGCCTTGCCCGCCGGCTGGCGAGCTACGGCGAGAGCGGCGAGGGCGGGAAGTTCCCCGCGACCGGCATGATCGCGGCCGGGCCCTGGCTGAAGCGGGCGCGGCAGGATGCCGAGCTGGAGCGCCTGCTCGCCGGGATCGCGCGCACGCCGCCGGGCCGCGACGACCTGGCGCGGGCGCTCGGCGCTCCGGCGCGCGAGCTCGCGGAGCAGGACGGGGCGGCGGCGGTCAGGCTGCGCGCCGATCTGCGGGCACGCATCGGGACGCTGAACGCGGAGCGGCGCCGCAAGCACCCGGACGAGCCGCCGCTGCCGCCCGTCCCGCCGGCCTATCTCGCTCTCCTGGCGTTCGACGGCGACGACATGGGGCGGCGGGTGCGCGAGGCGCCGGAGCGGGTGCCGGCGGCCATGCAGCGCGTCGCCGGCAGGGTCGCCGAGCTCCTCGACCGCCACCAGGGCAGGGCGTTCTACCTGGGCGGCGACGAGGGTTTGGCGATGGTGCCGGCGGCCGGGGCGCTCGACCTGGCGCTCGCGCTGCGGGCGGCCTTCGCCGAGGTGTTCGCCGGCGCCGATCGCCAGGGCGGCGCGGACGGCCCGGCGCTCACCCTGTCGATGGGCATCGCCTTCTTCGAGCACAGCCGGCCGCTGGCCGGGGCCATCCGCGCGGCGCGCGCGGCGCTCGCCGCGGCCAAGCGCCTGGAGGGCAAGGACGCGCTCGGGGTCACCGTGCAGACGGCCTCGGGCAACCTGTGGTCGGTCGCCGAGCACTGGGGGGCGTTCTGGCAACGGCTCTGCCAGGCGGTGGCGCTCGCCGGCGAAGGGCGGCTCGCGGCCGGTTGGGCCCACGACGCCGAGGCGTTCGTCGAGGCGCTGCCGGCCGCGGCGTGGCGGCAGGCGGACCTGCCGCCGGCGGCGCGGGCCGAGATCAAGCGCCTGCTCTTCCGGCGCCTGAAGGCCGAGGGCGCGACCGCCGAGGAGCGGCGCCGCTCTCGCGAGGCGGTCTGGGCGGAGCGGCTCTCGGGGGAGAGCTGGTGGGAGACCGGCGGCCGGCGGGCGCCGCGGCCCCTCCCCGAGCAATTCCATCTCGTCGGCTTTCTCGCCCGCATGGCGGCGGGTGCGGGCGGTGGGGGAGGGGAATGAGCGGCGGGGCGCGCCTGGAGGTCACCATCGAGCCGCTCGACCCGCTGCTCTTCGGCGACAACCGCTCGGCGCGCGCCGGCGAGGACCATGCGCTGAGCGACCAGGACCCGGCGCCCTCGACGCTCTATGGCGCGATCGGCATGCGGATCGCGCGGCAGCTCGGCGCCGCGGGGCCGCACGACTGGGAGCCGGCGCGGCAGGTGCTCGGCGAGTACGCGGCGGACCTCGACCGGCAGGGGGCGGCGCGGGCCGCCCTCGCCGGCTATGCGCTGCGCGACGCGGCCGACGGCCGGCTCTGGGCCCCTCGTCCGCTCCACTGCCCGGTCGAGGAGAGCGCCGGCGGATGGTACGCGCTGCCGCCGCTGCTGCCGGTCGCCGCCGAGGCCGCGCTGCCCTCGTCCCTCGGCA
>JASLEW010000931.1 GCA_030150965.1 Thermoanaerobaculia bacterium
AGCAGGGTGCGCGCCAGGTGGGCCTCCCAGGGCGTATGGAAGCGGGCGACTGTCACCACCGGCGCTGCCGCCGCGGCACCGGGCACCGGCACCGGCCCGGGCGCCGCGCTGCCACCGGGTGCCGCGCCGCGCTGCCACCGCGAGCCCGGCGCGGCACCCGGTGGCAGCGCGGCGCCCGGGCCGGTGCCGGTGCCCGGTGCCGCGGCGGCAGCGCCGGTGGTGACGGTCGCCCGCTTCCATACGCCCTGGGAGGCCCACCTGGCGCGCACCCTGCTCGAATCCGCCGGCGTGCGGTGCTGCGTCCTGGAGGAGCGGCTGCCGGCGGTGCACCTGCTGTCCGCCGAGCCGACCGCGTTCAACCGCCTGGAGGTGCACCTGGCCGACGCCGGGCGCGCCGCCGACATCCTCGGCCGGGCGTGGAGCAGCGCCAATCTCACCCTGGTCGCCGGCGGCACCGCCGGGGACGGACCGGGCCCCGCCGCGGGCGAGCCCGCGGCTTCCGCGGCGGCGCCGCCGGCGGCCGAGGACTGAGCGGAGGGCGCCGCCCGTGGACTGCCGGCCCGGCTGCGGGGCGTGCTGCATCGCGCCGTCGATCTCGTCGCCGATCCCCGGCATGCCCGGCGGCAAGCCCGCCGGCGTGCGCTGCGTGCAGCTCGACGCCGACCTCCGCTGCCGCCTGTTCGGCCGGCCGGAGCGCCCGGCCGTCTGCTCCCGCCTGCGGCCCGAGGCCGAGATGTGCGGCGCGAGCCGCGAGGAGGCCCTGGTCACCCTGACCACGCTGGAGCGCGTCACCGCGCCGGGGGCGAGCGGGCGGCCCGTTTCTTGCGAGCCATGAAGGCGGGAGATCCTGCCATGCCCGCATACCCTCCGTCTCCGCCCGCGTCGTCCGCACGCTCCGCCACCCCTGGAGCCCAGGCGGCGCCGCCTCGCCGCGAGCGCGATCCGGCCGAGCCCGAGGACGAGCCGGGCAGCCGCGAGCCGGTCGAGGATCCGCCGGGGCTGCCGCGCGAGCCGCCGGTGGACGACCCCCTCGACGCTCCCGGGGCCGGGGAGCCCGACCGCCACGACCCGCCGCCCTCCGCGCCGCCGCGCGGCGACCCGCCCGGCCGGCCCGGAGAGCCCGACGCCTGAGCCCGTCGTTCACCGGCGGGCCCGGCGGCGCGGTAGAGTACGCGCCATGTTCGAGCGCCAGCGCAGCGGGTCGGTCCTCTGTCCTTCGTGCGGCAAGCTGGTGGGGGTGAGCGAGAAGACCTGCCCCTACTGCGGCCGCCGCAGCCCCGGGATGTTCGGCTTCACCGCCAGCCTGGCGCGCTTCGGCCGCGACATGGGGTTCGTGGACGTGGTGATCGGCGGCTGCGTGCTGCTCTACCTGCTCACCCTGGTGGTCGACCCGCAGAGCATCCGCTTCTCGAACCTGATGAACCTGCTCGGCCCCAGCACGCTCAGCATGCTGCGCTTCGGCGCCAGCGGCGCGCTGCCGGTCTTCGGGCTGCACCGGTGGTGGACGCTGCTCTCCGCCGGCTGGCTGCACGGCGGCCTGCTGCACATCGGCTTCAACCTCTACTGGGTGCGCTACCTCGCCCCGGCCGTCGCCGAGTTCTACGGCGCCAGCCGCATGGTCATCCTCTACTGCGTGGCGTCGGTCACCGGGTTCCTGCTCAGCAGCGCGCTCGGCCTGCTGCACCTCGGCGGCTTCCTGGGGGCCCCCCTGACGCTGGGCGCCTCCGCGCCCATCCTCGGGCTGGTCGGCGCCCTGGTCTACTACGGCCGGCGCAGCGGCAGCAGCGCCGTGGGCAGGACCGCCTGGAGCTACGCCATCATGATGATCGTCTTCGGCTTCGTGATGCGCGGCGTGGACAACGCCGCCCACATCGGCGGCTTTGCCGGCGGCTACCTCGCCGGCCGCATCCTCGACCCGCTGCAGCCCGAGCGCGGCAACCACCAGCTGGCGGCCCTGATCTGCCTGGGGCTGACCGCGGCCTCGGTGGTGGCGTCGCTGGCCATCCCCCTGCCCCCCGAGCTGATCGAAGCCCTCCAGAGCCAGGGCCGCTAGCCTCGGCTCAGGCGGCCGGCGAGGCACCGTCGGGCTGCCCGATTCCACCTCCTCGCCCGCGACCCCATCCTGGCCCGCCCTGGATCGACGCGTTGCCCGCGCGGGCGCGGGCGGCCAGCGGCGCCGCAGGCCCGACGATCGAAGACGGCTGGACGGCGCTGTGGTCGAGACCGTGGAGCGGAATTTGTGACCACGGCACTCATCTTTACAGTGCGAGAGGGTGTCTGCTACCTTGCCGAGCCACATGAACCCGACCCTCACCCCACCGCGCGCCAAGCAGATCGGCGACCGCCTGCCCATGCCGGCGGCACCGCCCGCGGCTCCCGCGGTGCCCGCGGCTCCCGCGGCTCCGGCGGCGCCGGCACCGATGCAGGCTGCGCCCTCGGCCCTGCGCTCGGCGCCCGAGGCGCCGGCCCTCGGCGGACCAGCGGCGGCTGGGCCGCAGGGGCCGCCGGCCGGCTGGTCCGCCGGCGCCCGCCAGGTGCTGGAGCTGATCGGCAACACGCCGCTCGTCGACCTCTCGGCGCTCACCGGCCGGCCCGAGGTGCGGCTGCTCGCCAAGGGCGAGCTGTTCAACCCGGGCGGCTCGGTCAAGGACCGGCCGGCGCTGGCCATCGTCCTCGACGCCGAGCGGCGCGGCCTGTTCGGCCCGCGGCCGGTGCGCCGGCGGCTGCTCGACGCCACCTCCGGCAACACCGGCATCGCCTACGCCATGATCGGCGCGGTGCGCGGCATCCCGGTGACCCTCTGCATGCCGGAGAACGCCAGCCCCGAGCGGCGGAAGATCCTGCGCGCCTACGGCGCCGAGATCCGCCTCACCGATCCGCTCGCCGGCAGCGACGGGGCGATCGTCGAGGCGCGGCGCCTGGCCGCCGCCGAGCCGGACGCCTACGCCTACCTCGACCAGTACGGGAACCCCGAGAACTGGCGCGCCCACCACCGCACGACCGGCCCCGAGATCTGGCGCCAGACCGGCGGCGCCATCACCCACTTCGTGACCGGCCTGGGCACCAGCGGCACGTTCATGGGCGTCGGCCGCTTCCTGCGCGAGGTCAAGCCGGAGGTGCGGCTGATCTCCTGCGAGCCCGACTCCCCCTTCCACGGCCTGGAGGGGATGAAGCACATGGCCTCGGCGCTGGTGCCGCCGATCTACGATCCGCGGCTGGCCGACGAGGCGCGCGAGATCGCCACCGAGAGCGCCCACGCCATGGTGCTCCGCCTGGCGCGCGAGCACGGCCTGCGCACCGGCGTCTCCTCGGGCGCCAACGTCGCCGCGGCGCTCGCGGTCGCCGCCGCGGTGCCGCGCGGCACCGCCGCCACGGTGGTGACGGTGCTCTGCGACGGCGCCGACAAGTACCTGTCCGAGCGCTTCTGGGAGGAGGCCGCCGGATGAGCGAGGCGTCCCTGCACCTGGCCGCCGCCGATCTGGAGGCGATCGGCCGGCATGCCGAGCGCACCTACCCCGAGGAGTGCTGCGGCTTCCTGCTCGGCGCGGCGGAGGCTGCCGCCACCCGGGTCGCCCGGGTGGTGCCCGCCGCCAACGAGCGCCAGGACAGCCGTCACAACCGCTTCGTGATGAACCCCGAGACCGTGCTCGCGGCGCACAAGGAGGCGCGCGCCGCCGGGCTCGCGGTCGTCGGGTATTACCATTCGCACCCCGATCATCCCGCCGAGCCCAGCGACTTCGACCGCGAGCACGCCTGGCCGGGGCTGTCCTATCTCATCGTGTCGGTCCGCGGCGGCCGGGTGGACAGGGCCAGGAGCTGGCGCCTGCGCGACGACCGCGAGCGCTTCGAGGAGGAGACCCTCGGCGGCGCCGCCGACTAGGCGCGCCGGCCGGCCGGCGCCGTCCACCCCGGGACGGAGCGCCGGACGGGCCGGGCAAGGAGACCGTTCCATGGCCGTCACCATCCAGATCCCCACGCCGCTGCGGCGCTTCACCGGCGAGGCCGGCGACGTCGAGGTGCAGGGCGCCACGGTGGACGAGGCGCTCGCCGACCTCACCCGCCGGCATCCCGGGCTCAAGCCCCACCTCTACACCGCGGACGGCAGCCTGCGCAGCTTCGTCAACGTCTTCCTCAACGACGACGACGTGCGCCACCTGCAACGCGGCGCCACCAGGGTCGCGGCCGGCGACACGCTGACCATCATCCCGTCGATCGCCGGCGGCGCCGCCGGCTCCCTTGGCTCCGCTGCCTCCGCTCCCTCCGTTCCCTCGGAAAACGCCGCGGCGGGCGCCGCCGCCGGCCCGGCCGTCGGGGCGCCGGCAGGGGCGGCAGCGCCGGCCGCCGGGCAGGAGCTGCCCGACCTGAGCCCCGACGAGATCCGCCAGTACAGCCGCCACCTCATCATGCCGGAGGTGGGCCTCGACGGGCAGCGCCGGCTCAAGGCGGCGCGGGTGCTGATGATCGGCGCCGGCGGCCTCGGGTCGCCGCTCGGCCTCTACCTGGCGGCGGCCGGCGTCGGCACGCTCGGCCTGGTGGACTTCGACGTGGTCGACACCAGCAACCTCCACCGCCAGGTGCTGTTCAGCCACGCCGACGTGGGGCGGCCCAAGCTCGCCGCGGCGGTCGAGCGCCTGCGCGGCATCAATCCTCACATCGAGCTGGTGCCGCACGAGGTGCGCCTCGATGCGGGCAACGCCCTGGACCTCTTCGCCCCCTACGACGTGATCGTCGACGGCACCGACAACTTCCAGACCCGCTACCTGGTCAACGACGCCTGCGTCCTCACCGGCAAGCCGAACGTCTACGGCTCGATCTTCCGCTTCGAGGGGCAGGTGTCGATCTTCTGGGGCGCCCGCGGGCCGTGCTACCGCTGCCTCTTCCCGGAGCCGCCGCCGCCCGGGCTGGTCCCGTCGTGCGCCGAGGGCGGCGTGCTCGGCGTGCTGCCCGGCATCATCGGCGCCCTCCAGGCCAACGAGGTCATCAAGCTGATCGTCGGCGCCGGCGAGCCGATGATCGGCCGCCTGCTGCTGTTCGACGCCCTCAAGATGAGGTTCCGCGAGCTGCGCCTGCGCAAGGACCCCGCCTGCCCGATCTGCTCGGCCAACCCGACGCAGCACGGCCTGATCGACTACGATCAGTTCTGCGGCATCGCCCCCGCGCCGGGTGCCGGGCATGCCGCCTCCGCGGGCGCCGCGGCCGGAGCGGCGGGCGCC
>JASLEW010000020.1 GCA_030150965.1 Thermoanaerobaculia bacterium
CCCGGCGCCACGGCACGCTGGGCGGCGGGCGCCAGGTGGGCGCAGAGGATGGGAGGCGGCGCGGCGGAGCGATGGAGGTCGTACTCCAACCAGAGGGCCGGCGCCCGGGCGCGCCACCGGGGCCTGGCGGCCCAGCGCCGCAGCAGGAGCGCCGAGCCGGCCGGCACCGGCGCCGCGCTGCCGCCGCCGCGGCCGCCAGGAGCCAGGCTCAGCGCGTGCGCGGGAGCAGGCAGCTGAAGCGCCAGGTCCACCCTCCTGCCGCCAGGCGCCGCGCGAGCGGCCGGCGGCGCCGGAAGCGCGGAATTCCGCGGGACCCGTGGAGCAGGAGCTAGGTGAGCTTCGAGAACGGCGGGCGCTTCGACCGGCAGACGGCGCCCCAAGGTGCTTAAACGAGCCACAGACAGCTCCCCGATCAGGGGAACGGTCACGTGGGGCAGTACGACCTCCAGCCAGTCGCCAAGCGTCCGCCGGATGCGCCGGGAGACCGGCCCGGTGACCGCCGGCCCGCGCGGCGCGGTCGGATCGGTCGGAGTCGGGACGGACAGCCTGGGGCTAGCCGCCGCCGGAAGGAGGCGGATCGGTCGAGGTCCAGCCGCCGGCAACCATGTCCAGATCATCCTCGGACAGCTCGCCGAGCCGGTGCACCTTCTCGGCCTCCTCCCGCGTGAAGTTGTAGCCGCGGAAGTTGGCCCAGCGCACGGCGGCGTCGATGTCCGAGGCGTAGCTCCGGAACTCCCGGGCCAGCTCCGGGTCCCGCTCCATGTCGGAAGCGAAGCGGTCCAGCTCTGTCTGACTCATCGTCCCCCCTGCCGCGAGGCGACTCCGCACCGGATCGGCCGGCATCAACCCCGTTTGAGCATCGCTTCATCAAGTGTAGTGGCTGGTCCGGGCAGCGTCAACCGAGCGGGCGTCAGCATGACGAGGGACCGACACGCGGCGTCCTGGGACTGCTCCGCGCTCCAGAGCGCGAGCGCTGAGAGAGCCCGCGGAAACCACCAGCCCGCCGCTGGCGCCGCGGACCGTGGGGAGCCGCGGAGGTGGCTGAGCAGGGCGTCTCAGATGTCGCCGGCCATCGCCGACCAGCTCAGGTGCTCCAGATGGGAATCCGCCGAGAGCTCCCTCCAGAGCGGCGGCGGCAGGGTCTCGTTGGGCAGGCCCTTCCAGGTGACGACGCACGCCACCCGCCGCTCCTCCGCCGGCCGCGCGTACGACACCTTCCATCGCTCGATCCTGAATCCCGCCTGCCTGAGCCGCTCGACGATCTCGCCGTCGCTCGGCCCCGCCGCCGCCACCCGCAGACACAAGCTTCCCCGCCGCGTCTCCCGCACCCCCTGCTCCACCATCTTCGCCGCCGCGAGGATCGCCAGCGCCAGACCCGCCGACACCCAGCCCAGGACGATCTGGCCGCCGCCGAAGCAGAGCCCCATCACGGTGGCGAACCACAGCGTCGCCGCCGTGGTCACCCCCGCCACCGCCTCGCCGCGGCGGACGATCGCTCCGGCGCCGATGAAGCCGATCCCGGTCAGGATGCCGAGCGGCATGCGCATCAGGTCCAGCACCGCGAACGACGACGCGGTCTTGCCGCGCGCCGGCAGCAGGACGTTGGCCTGCAGCATCGCCACCGCCGCCGCCAGCCCCACCAGCATCACCGTGCGCAGGCCCGCCGCCTGACCCGCCCGGCGCCGGTTGAGGCCGAGCAGGGCACAGGCGGCGAGCGTCGACACCAGGCGCAGCGCGATCTCGGCCCAGCCGACCGGCTGCCCCAACCAATCCACCGGATCGGTCAAGTCAGCTCTTCGCCTTCTTGGGGACCTTCGCCCCCTCCTTGCGCGCCTCCGACAGGCCGAGGGCGATCGCCTGCTTGCGGCTCTTCACCTTCTT
The DNA here is from genome assembly GCA_030150965.1 of Thermoanaerobaculia bacterium. Classification (GTDB taxonomy): domain Bacteria; phylum Acidobacteriota; class Thermoanaerobaculia; order Multivoradales; family UBA5704; genus JASLEW01. The sequence continues at coordinate 1,882 of JASLEW010000020.1, forward strand.
GCCCGAGCCCGACTTGAGCGTCCCGGCCTTGCGCTCGTGCATCGCGCGCTCGACCTTCTCGCCGCTCTTCTCGCCGTACTTGGCGGAGCTGCCGGACTTGCGGTGGCTGCCGCTCGAGCTCGACTTGCCGCTCGACTTCTTGTCGCTGCTGGCTTTCGTGGGCATCTGGGACCTCCAACGGAGCGATGGCTCCGACAGCCCTCTCCCGTGCAAGCGCGATGCCGCGCGGCGCCGCCCGGGCGATGCCCGGCGGGAGGACCAGGCCCGCGGCCGCAGGAGAGCCTGGCCGACATCACCGCCGACCAGCTGCTGCGCGCCCAGCGCGCCTGGCGCAGGTAGCGCGGGTCGGGATCGATCCCCCGGACGCGGGCGCCGCGGCGGGCGAGCTCGAAGCTGTAGAAACCGGCGTTGCAGCCGATGTCGAGCACGCGCCAGCCGGTCAGGTCCGCTGCCAGCGACGGCGCCACCTCGCGCCACTTGAAACGCGGAAAATCGCCCAGCGGGTGGTCGGGGGCGGTCTCCAGGCCGCCCGGCAGGTGGAGGTTGTGAAACCAGGGCCCGAGCGACCGGATCTCCCGCGCCAGCGCGTCCTCGCCGGGAGCGCCCGCCGACTCGAGCGTCTCCAGGCTCACCCGGAGGCCGCGCCCTGGCGCACGTAGGAGCCCACGATCGCCGCGTCGGCCCGCCGCACCCGGGCGCGGAAGCGGCGGTCGAGGTCGCGCAGGCCGCGGTAGAGCCTGACCGTGGCGTAGGGCGGCGCGGGCAGGTCGCGGTGCGCCGCGTACCACGGCACGTCGCGCTCGAGGAACAGCACGCGGTGGCCGCGCTGCGCCAGCGCCCGCACCAGGCCGCGGTAGGTCGTCGCGTGCCCGTTGCCCCACGAGGAGGTGATCGACAGGCCGAGGATCACGATCTCCAGCGCATCGCTCGCGCCCGCGGCTCCGCCGCCCCCGGCGTCGCCGCTGCCGCCGCTCGCCTTGACCACCAGGTCGGCGCCGCGGGCGTCGGCGAGCGCCGCGAGCGCCCCCTCCTCGGTGCCCGGGTAGACCACGACCCGCGCCCACGCGGGATCGGCGATGTCGCGGTGCCGCTGCCGCTCGAAGGCATCCGGCTCGTAGAAGGTGATGCCGTGGCCCAGCGCCGAGAGGGCGCCGAGCAGGCGCCGGTAGTAGGTGGCGGCGCCGTTCCAGTAGGCCGAGACCAGGCTGGAGCCGAAGAAGGCGATGCGCCGCCGGCTCACGACGCCCGCTCCCGGCTGGGGAGCGCGCCGGCTGCCGCGGCTGCCCCGGCGAGCGCGGGGCCGCACGGGATGCCGGCACCGGCGCCGGCGGCGGCGGCGATGGCGCCGCCGCCCGCCGAGAGCTCGGCATGGATCGCCAGCAGCTCCTCGACCCGGTGCGCGCAGGTGTGGCGTGCGAGGACCGCGGCCCGCCCGTGCCGCCCGAGCTCCGCCGCCAGGCCGCCGTCCTCGCGCACCGCCCGCATCAGCCGCCGCATCTCCCCGCCGCTCCGCGCCATCAGGTAGTCGCGGCCGGCCACGAACAGCCCCTCGCGGTCGTCCCAGGGGGCGGTGAGCAGGGGCGCGCCGCAGGCCAGGGCCTCGAACACGCGGATGGTCGGGACCCCCGGCAGCCGCTCGACGTAGGGCCGCCGCGGCACGTGCACGGTGAAGCGGTGCCGCGCCAGCTCCGCCGGCACCCGGTAGTTCGGCAGCCACCCGCGGTAGCGCACGCCGTGGCGCCGCAGCGCCGCCAGCGCCTCGGGCGGATAGCGCACGCCGTAGGCGTCGGCGGCCAGACCCAGCGCCCGCACCGGCTCGAGGAAGAACTCGTGCAGCTCGGCGGTGCGCTCCTCGTCGCCCCAGTTGCCGATCCACACCAGGTCTCCCGCGGCCGGGGGGGCCGGCAGCGGCTGGAAGACCGAGACGTCCGCCGCCTCGTGCCACACCCAGACCCGGTCCGCCCAGCCCCGCCGCAGGTACTCGTCGCGCACCGCGGCGCCGAAGGCCAGGACGCCGTCGTAGCCGGTGAGATCGCAGGCCGCGAGCCCGGCGGGCGCGGAGACCGACCGGTGGTGGGTGTCGTGGAACAGCAGGCGGTAGCTCCGCCGGCGCTCCCGGTGCTCGCCCAGCCGCCGCACCAGCTCCGGAGGGTTCCATTCGTGCACCAGCACCAGGTCGGCGCCGTGGAGGGCGCGGTCGAGATCGAGCCGCTCCAGGTCGTAGAGGCGGCTCGCCAGGTCCGGATAGACCTGGCGGAAGCCGGCCAGCGGCGCCTCGCCCTGGGTGGCGAGGAGGTTGGTGCGGCTCCAGCCGTCGCGCGGCTCGTAGACCGTCACCCGGTGGCCGCGGGCGCGCAGCGCGCGGCAGACGCCGCGCAGGAAATGGGCGTTGCCGTGATTCCAGTCCGACTCGAGCGAGTGGCAGAAGAGGACCACCCCGGGCGCGCGCGGGGCGCCGGATGCCGCGCTCCCCGCCGGAGCCCCGCGCGCGCTCGGGGTGGTCATCTTCTGCCACTCGCTCGAGTCGGACTGGAATAACGGCAACGCCCATTTCCTGCGCGGCGTCTGCCGCGCGCTGCGCGCCAGCGGACACCGCGTGACCGTCTACGAGCCGCGCGA
>JASLEW010000021.1 GCA_030150965.1 Thermoanaerobaculia bacterium
GGCATTGCCCGCCGGTGGCCGGTGGCGCCGCGGGCGCGAGGATGCGGCTCCGGACGCGGTGGCGGTGATCGGCATGGCGGGCCGCTTCCCGGGCGCCGCCGGCGTGGCGGAGCTGTGGCGCAACCAGCTCGCCGCGGTCGATGCGGTGAGCCGCTGGAGCGCCGCGGAGCTGGCCGCGGCCGGCGTGCCGGAGGAGCTCCGCGCGCGGCCGGACTACGTGCCGGCGCGCGGGGTGCTGGACGGGGTGGAGCTGTTCGACGCCGAGTTCTTCGGCCTGCAGCCGCGCGAGGCCGAGCTCATGGACCCGCGGCTGCGGGTGTTCCTGGAGTGCGCCTGGGAGGCCTGCGAGAGCGCCGGGCACGACGTGCGGAGCGCCCGCCTGCGCGGCGGCATCTACGCCGGCGCCGCGGCCTCCGCCTACCTGCACACCCATCTGCTGGCGAGGAGCGACGTCGCGGCCACGCTCTCCCCCCTCCAGGTGCGTCTCGGCAACAGCGCCGACTTCCTGGCCTCCTGGGTGGCCTACAAGCTGAACCTCCAGGGACCCTGCGTCACCGTGCAGACCGCGTGCTCGACCTCGCTCACCGCGGTCTACCTCGCCTGCCGGGGGCTGCTGGACGGGGATTGCGATCTCGCGCTGGCTGGCGGCGTGTCCATCCACCTGCCGCTCACCGGCGGCTATCTCGCCCAGGAGGGCGGGGTGATGTCGCCCGACGGCCGCTGCCGCGCCTTCGACGCCGGCGCCCAGGGCGCGGTTCCGGGAAGCGGTGCGGGCCTGGTGGTGCTGCGCCGCCTGCGCGACGCCCTGGACGACGGCGACCCGGTCCAGGCGGTGATCCGCGGCGTCGGCATCAGCAACGACGGGGCGGTGCGCGCCGGCTTCACCGCGCCCGGGGTGGACGGCCAGCTGCTCGCCGTCTCCCAGGCGCTCGACATGGCGGGGGTGGACGCCGAGACCGTGCGTTACGTGGAGGCCCACGGCAGCGGCACCGCGGTGGGCGACCCGATCGAGGTCGAGGCGTTGACGCGCGCCTTCCGCCGCGGCACCGCGGCGCGCGGCTTCTGCGCCCTGGCCTCGATCAAGAGCACGGTCGGCCACCTCGACAGCGCGGCCGGCATCGCCGGGCTGATCCGCGCCGTCTGCGCGGTGCGCGACGGCAAGCTCCCGCCGAGCCTGCATTTCGTCACCCCCAACCCGCGCCTGGACCTGGCGGCGAGCCCGTTCTACGTCAACGCCCTGCCGCGCGACTGGCCGCCGCTGCCCGGTGTGCCGCGGCGCGCCGGCGTCAGCTCGCTCGGCATCGGCGGCACCAACGTGCATGCCGTCCTGGAGGAGGCGCCGCCGGCCCCCGCCGGCAGCGGCTCCCGTCCGTGGCAGCAGGTGGTGCTGTCGGCGCGCAGCGCCGCGGCGCTCGCCGCCCGGCGTCAGGCGCTCGCCGCCCACCTCGAGGCGGAGGGCGCACCGCCCGCGGCCCACCCGAAGGCGGCGGGTGGCTCGGCGGCTGCGGACCACCACCTGAAGATGGCGGGCCTGCCGGCCGTCGGCCCCCGCGAGGCGGCGGGCGCGCCGGCCGTCCCTCACCAGGCGGCGGGCCCTGCGCCCGCCGGCCACCCGGAGGCCGCGGGCGGCTCGGCGCCCGCCGACCACCACCTGGAGGCGGCAGGCTTGCCGTCCCCAAGCCACCTCGAAGCGGCCGGTCCGTCGGCCGCCGGGGCGCCCCTCGCGGATGTCGCCTACACGCTGAAGGTGGGGCGCCACGCGTTCCGCCACCGCCTCAGCCTCGTCTGCCGCGACCGCGCCGAGGCGGTCGCCGCCCTGCGCGGCGCCCCCGGGAGGCAGGTCCTGGTGGGCGACGCCGGCGCCGGTGCGCGGCGCCTGGGCGCCGCCGCCTATCTGCTGCCGGGCGTGGGCGACGTGGAGCCTGGCGTGCTCGGCGAGCTGGCGCGTCACGAGCCGGCGGTGCGGGGCGCGGTCGCGCGCTGCGCGGCGCTGCTGGCTCCTCGCCTCGGCCTGGACCTGGAGGCGCTGCTGTGCGGTCCGGCCGCCGGCCCCGATGCCCACGCTCCCGAGGGCACGGGGGCGGTGCCCGGAAACGGCGGCACGGCGCCTGCCGGTGCTGCCGGTGCTGCCGGTGGTGGCGTGGTGCCGCCGGGCGAGGAGGCGATGGCGAGGGCCGCGCGGTGGATGCAGGAGGAGGAGAGCGCGCCGGGCGCTGGCCGCCTCGACCTGCGCCGCCTGCTCGGCCGTCAGGCGCCGGCCCGCGGCGGCAACGGTCACGGCGGCAACGGCCACGGCGGCGGCGGTGATGGAGGCAACGGCTACGGCGGCGGCGGTCACGGTGGCGACGGGCACCGCGGCGACGGGAACGGCGGCGGTCATGGAGTCGACGGCCATGGCGGCCGGAGCGGCAGCGACGGCGCCCGGTGGGGCCGCGAGGAGGCGGGCCCGCTCTCCGCGACCTGGCTCTCCCAGCCCGCCACCTTCGTCTGCGAGTACGCCCTGGCGCAGCTCCTCGCCGAGTGGGGGCTCGCCCCGGCGGCGATGCTCGGCTACAGCGTCGGCGAGCTGGTGGCCGCCTGCCTGGCCGGCGTCCTGCCGCTGGCGGAGGCCCTGGAGCTGGTGGCGGTGCGGGCCGCGGCCATCGAGGAGCTGCCGGCCGGCCGGATGCTGGCGGTGCCGCTGCCGGCCGCCGAGATGGAGCCCTGGCTCGCCGGCGCCGCCCGGGCGGAGCTGGCGCTGGCGGCGACTCCCGGCCCCCAACTCAGCGTGGCGGGCGGGACGCCGGCCGCGGTGGCGGCGCTCGCCGCGCGGCT
>JASLEW010000048.1 GCA_030150965.1 Thermoanaerobaculia bacterium
GCCGCAGCGACGCCGCCCCCGGGCGGCCGGCGAGCAGGAAGACGGCGGCGACGAGCAGCAGCACCACCGGCCCGTGCGGCAGGACGGCGGCGAAGCCGCGCGCCGCCCAGGACCGCGCCACCGCGGCGGCCGGCGGCGGCACCACCCGCAGCGCCAAGTCAAAGGGCCGGCTGGCCTCGCCGCCTGCCACCCAGCGCCAGACCGCCACCTCGTCGCCGGCGTTGCGCAGCACCAGCGGGTAGGTGCGGACCGGCAGCGAGCTTCTCAGGATGAAGCGCCGCGCGCCGCCCGGGATCCAGCCGTCCACGTCCAGGATGACCCGCGCCGGCACCGCCCCCGGGGCGTCGCCGGTGGCGGCGGCGAGCGCCTCGCGGTCGATCGCCAGGGTGGGATGCACCGCGGTGCCGTCGAAGCTCAGGGTGAGCGAATCGGCGAGGTCCGAGAGGAAGCGGCCGAAGCGCTCGGCGGCCGGGCCGTCGAGGCCGGCGATCCTGCCGTAGCGGGTGCGCCGCGCCGGCCCGCCCAGCTGCCCCGGCGGCAGGTGCTCCTCGTCCACCTTGATCTCCAGCCGGAAGCCGCCGTCCTCGCGGAAGGCGCCGAAGACCTGGAACGGCCCGGTCTCGTGGGCGCGCGCCGCGGGCGGCGCCAGGACCGTCACCGCGGCCAGGAGGCCCAGGGCCAGGGCGGCGGCAGGCAAAGGCAGCGGCCGCCGGCGCCAGGCCGGGACCTCATCCGAGGGCTCCCTTGGCAGGCCGGGGAGAAAGCCTTGCATGCATCCTCTTATAGCACCTCTTGCGGCCCTCCCCCTGCACCTCCTGCGGCACCTCCCGCGCGCCCGCCTCCTGCTCGCTCCTCCCCACCACCGCCTGGCGCCGCCCGCGCGCCTCCGCTCCCACCCTTGCGCCCGGCGCTCTCGGCGGCTATGGTGCGGCTGCGACGCCCGCATGAAAGGAGACCGCCCCATGACCGCCCGCCGGCTGCCGTCCCTGCTGCCGCTCGTCTCTCTCTGCCTGCTCGGCACCGGCGGTTGGCTGGCCGGCGCCTCCCCGTCCGCGGATGCCGGGACCGGCGCCCCCGCCGCGTCCGGCGCCTCCGGCCGGCCTGCGCCGGCCGCTGCGGCCCCCTCGGACGCCGGGGGAAAGGCCGACGACGCCGACCTGGCCGCGGCGCGGGCGCTGTTCGAGGCCAACATCCGGGCCATCCACCAGCGCGACCGCGCCGCCTACCTCGCCTGCTACGACGACCCGGCGCGGGTGCCGGTCGGCGGCGCCGAGGGGTTCGCGATCGGCGGCCTGGTGGCCAACCGGGCGAGCGGCGCGGGCGCCGACGAGAGCTGGCCCGACGACCTGGAGGCCATGGACCTCCACCTCGCCTCGATCCGGCCGGGCCTGGTCTACGGCACCTACCGCTTCCGCGTGCGCTACGGCGCCGTCGAGCAGGCGGGGCTCTCCGAGCGCACCTTCGTGAGGACCCCGGCGGGCTGGAAGATCGCCGTCACCACCGCCTTCTACGAGGCGCCCGGCGTGCCGCCGCCGCCCAGGGCGCTGACCGGCGCGACGCTCCTCGACGGCACCGGCGCGCCGCCGGTCGCCGACGCGGTGGTGCTGCTGCGCGACGGCAGGATCGCCTGCGCCGGCACGCGCGCCGCCTGCCCGGTGCCGCCGGGCACCGACGTGCTCGACCTGGCGGGGATGTGGATCACGCCGGGCGTGATCGACGCCCACGTCCACTTCTCGCAGACCGGCTGGGCCGACGGCCGCCCGGACTCGATCGACGTGCGCCCACGGCACCCCTACCAGGAGGTGGAGGCCGAGCTGCGCCGCCATCCCGAGCGCTTCGGCCGCACCTATCTCTGCTCCGGCGTCACCTCGGTGTTCGACGTCGGCGGCTACCCCTGGACGCTGACGCTGCCGGCCTGGTCCGAGCCGGACACCACGGTGCCGCGGGTCACCGCCGCCGGGCCGCTGATCTCGACCCTCGACCACTGGCTGAACCTGCCCGCCGAGCGGCAGTTCATCTATCTGAAGGATGAGGCCGCCGGCCGCGAGGGGGTGGACTACCTGGCCGGCGAGGGCGCCGCCGCGGTCAAAGTGTGGTTCATCCCGTCGAAGCCGGTGCCGGAGCTGGAGCCGCTGGTCAAGGCCGCCGCGGACGAGGCGCGCCGCCGCAAGCTGCCGCTGATCGTCCACGCCACCGGCCTGGCCGAGGCCAAGGCGGCGCTGCGCGCCGGCGCCCGGCTGCTGGTGCACAGCGTCTGGGACCTGCCGGTGGACCAGGAGTTCCTCGACCTCGCCAGGTCGCAGGGGACGATCTACTGCCCCACCCTCATCGTCCCCCGCGGCTACCTGCGGCTGGCCGAGGGGGTCGCCCGGCACCGGGCGCCAGCGGTGGACGACCCCAACGGCTGCGTCGATCCCGGCACCCTGGCGAAGGTGGCCGAGACCGCCGGCCTCGCCGAGCTCACCGCGACGGTCAAGCCGCGCACCGAGGACCAGCTCGCCAAGCTCGCCGCGCGCGACGCCGAGAGCGACAGGACCGCGGCGGCCAACCTGATGCGGGTGGCCGCCGCCGGCATCCCCATCGCCATGGGCACCGACGCCGGCAACCCGCTCACCCTGCACGGGGTCTCGGTCTACGCCGAGATGGAGGCCATGCAGCAGGCCGGCATGAAGCCGGGCGACGTGCTGACCGCCGCCACCCGCGGCGGCGCCATGGCGCTGGGACGCGACAGGGAGCTGGGGACGGTCGAGAAGGGCAAGCTCGCCGACCTCCTGGTGGTCGGAGCCGACCCGCTGGCCGACATCGCCAACCTCCGCCGCCTGCGCTACGTCGTGCGCGGCGGCGCGGTGCGCAGCCTGGCCGAGCTGCACGCCCTGGCCACCACCCCGCCGCCGGCGGCGAGGTAGACAGGGCGGCGGCGCCGCCCGCGGGGCCACGCCCGCGGGTC
>JASLEW010000180.1 GCA_030150965.1 Thermoanaerobaculia bacterium
GGGTCCGCCGCCGGCTCCCGGGACCGCCGCGGGTCCACCTCGCGCGACGACCCAGGCTACCAGCCGCTGCTCGCCGGGCGCCGCGCCTGCGGCGCCGGCTGCCGGACGCTCCATGGGACGCAGGCCCACCGCCGCCGCCGCCACCGCCGGGTGCGCCGCCAACACCGCCTCGATCTCGCCCAGCTCGACGCGGACGCCGCGGATCTTCACCTGGTCGTCGCGGCGGCCGAGGAAATCGATGGCGCCGTCGGGCAGGTGGCGCGCCAGGTCGCCGGTCCGGTAGAGCCGCGCACCGGGGGCGGCGGCGAACGGGTCGGGCACGAACCTCTCGGCGGTGAGCGCCGCGCGCCCCAGGTAGCCGCGCGCCAGCTGCACGCCGCCGATGTGCAGCTCCCCCGCCACCCCGATCGGCACCTCCTGCCCGTCGCGGTCCAGCAGGCGGATCGAGGTGTTGGCCACCGGCCGGCCGATCGGCACCACCCGTCGGCCGTCCGCGGCGCACTCCCAGTGGGTGACGTCCACGGCCGCCTCGGTCGGGCCGTAGAGGTTGTGCAGCGGCGCCGCGAAGCGGGCGAAGTACGCCTGCTGCAGCTCCAGGGGCAGAGCCTCGCCGCTCGCCATCACCCGCCGCAGGCGCGGCAGGCGGCGCCGCGCGGGCGGCGGGGCCGGCCGGCCGGCCTCCGCGAGGAAGGCGCGCAGCATCGCCGGCACGAAGTGCACGGTGGTGATCCGCCGCCGGTCCAGGGTGTCGAGCAGGCAGGCGCCGTCGCGATGGCCGCCGGGGCGGGCCAGCACCAGGCGCGCACCGGCGAGGAGCGGCCAGAACAGCTCCCACACCGAGACGTCGAAGCTGATCGGGGTCTTCTGCAACACCCGGTCGTCCGCCGCCAGCCGGAAGCGCTGCTGCATCCAGAGCAGCCGGTTGACGATGCCGCGATGGGTGTTCATCGTGCCCTTCGGCCGGCCGGTGGAGCCCGAGGTATAGATCACATACGCCAGGTTCTCGGGCGCGGCACCGCTCTCGGCGCCGGTCAGGTCCGGCGCCGGCGCTTCCGGCCGCCGCGAACGGCGCCGCCGGCCGCCGCCGGCGGCCGGCGCCTCGTCGAGATCCCGGTCGAGATCCAGGCTGACCGTGCCGGCCGCCGGCGTGCCCAGCCGCGCCAGCAGCCGGCGCTGCGCCAGCAGCACCCGGGCCCCGGAGTCGTCGAGCATGAAGCGCAGGCGATCGACCGGGTAGTCGGGATCGAGCGGCAGGTAGGCGCCGCCCGCCTTGAGGATGGCCAGCAGACCCGCCACCAGCGCCAGGGAGCGCTCGGCGCAGATCGCCACCACGCTCTCCGGCCCGACGCCCTGCTCCCGCAGCCGGCGGGCCAGGCGGTTGGCGCGGGCGTTCAACGCGGCGTAGGTGAGGCTCCCGCCGCTGTCGCCGCCGGGGTCGCCGTCGCCGTCGCCGTCGGCGACCACCGCCACCGCCCGGGGAACCCGGCGCGCCTGGTGCTCGAACAGCTGGTGCAGACAGGGCTCTTCGGGCCAGGAGGCCAGGCCTGGGACGGCGCCCGCCGCCGCGTCCGGCCGCCAGCTGCCGGCGGTGGCGTTCCATTCCAGCAGCTGCTGCCGTTCGGAGCCGCCGAGCAGCGGCAGCTCGCGGATGCCCCGCGCCGGGTCGGCCGCGGCGGCGGCGGTGAGCGTGCGCAGGTGGGCGAGCATGCGCCCGGCGGTTGCGCCGTCGAACAGGTCGCTGCTGAACTGCAGCGAGGCGGTGAGAGCGCCCTCGATCTCGGCGGCGAGCAGGGCCAGGTCCACCTGCGCGCCGCGGCGGGTCAGCGGCACCGGCTCCACCGCCAGGCCGCCCAGCTCCACCTTCGACCCGGCCACGCCCAAGGCCAGGGCGCCGATGCCGCCGGCCGTTGCGGTGGCTCCGGCGGCTCCGCCGGCTGCGAGGGCTGGTCCGGTCGCGCGGTCCGCCGTGGCGCCGGCAGCGCTCCCGGCACCGGGTCCGCGCCCAGCCGCCAGGGGGCGCTCGCGGTAGAGCACCAACATCGCCTGGAAGACCGGCGGGCGGCCGGGGTCCCGCTCGCCCCCCAGCCGCTCCGCGAGCAGCGGAAAGGGGTAGTCCTGGTGGGCAAAGGCGCCGAGGGCCGTCTCCCGCACCCGAGCGAGCAGCGTGGCGAAGGTGGGGTTCCCCGCCAGGTCGCCGCGGATCACCACCGGGTTCACGAAGTAGCCGACCAGGCCGGCCAGATCGAGCGAGCTCCGCCCGGAGGTGGGGGTGCCCACCCGCACCTCGTCCTGGCCGCTGTAGCGGTGCAGCAGCACCTGGAAGGCGGCCAGCAGCGTCATGAACGGGGTGGCCCCGGCCTGGCGGCCCAGGGCATGCAGCGCCGCCGTCAGCCCGCGGCCCAGCCCCAGCGTCCGCGCGCCGCCCTGGAGGCTCGGCACCGCCGGCCGCGGCCGGTCGGTCGGCAGCTCGAGGGGCGGCGCTCCCGGCGGCAGCGCGGCGCGCCAGTAGGCTTCGAGCCGCTCGCCTTCCGGTCCCGCCAGCCGCTCGGCCTGGCGGCGCACGAAATCGCCGTAGGAGAGCGCGAGCGGCGGCAGCGAGCGCCCGCCGTAGAGCGCTCCCAGCTCGGCCAGGAGCACCTCCGCCGACCAGAAGTCCACCACGATGTGGTGCACCGCCATCATCAGGAGGTGCTCCACACGGCCGCCGGAGCCCTTCCGTCCACCCTGGCCGCGTGCGCGCCGCCGCCAGAGCCCGATTCGCAGCAGGGGGCCGCCGGCGAGGTCGAAGGGCCGGTATGCCTCCTCGCTCAGCCGCCCCGCGAGCCGCGCCTCGCTCCAGGTCGTGGCGTCCTCGAAGGTGAAGGCGAACCGGGCCTCCGCCCGCACCAGCTGCACGGCCTCCGCGCCGCCGGCATCGAAGGTGGTGCGCAGGGCCGGATGGCGCGCCACCAGGGCCGCCAGCGCCCGCCTCAGGCGGCGCCGGTCGAACCGGCCGCGGACGCGCCCCGCACCGGCAATGATGTAGGCCGGGTTGCCCGGCGCCATCTGATCGAGGAGCCAGAGGGCGCGCTGCCCCGGAGACAGCGGCCCTCGCCCGCAGCCCGGCGCGGCGGTCCCGGCGCCGGCCGCTGCCGGCGGCGGCGCCGCCGCCGGCGGGGGTGCCACGAGCCGGCGCTCGACCTCTTCGGCCAGCTCCGCCAGGCTGATCCCTTCGAGCAGCGTGGCCAGGGGCACCTGCACACCCAGCTCCGACTCGAGCGCGGCGGCCAGCTCCGCCGCGCTCAGCGAATCGAGGCCGAGCGCGACCAGCGAGCGCTCCGGCAGCAGCCGCGCACCGTCGATCTCGAGGATTCGCGCCACCGCGCTGCGGAGAGCGGCAAGGACGCGGGGGGACCTCTCGGCGAGCGCCGCCGCCGGCATCTCCCGGCCCTCCCCGGCAACGCCCTCGGCGCCGGCGGCACCGGCTGCGGCGCCGGCCGGCGGTGAGGGGCTGCTGTCTGCCGGGGGCGCCTGATCGATCACGGAGTTGGAGCTTGGCGACTACCGAAATGGAAGGTCAATGTACCAACACAAATGGATCGGAACGCGGCGCTGCTTTGGCGGCGACCGTCATCGCTAGCCAGCGAGGCGTCCCGGCTCGCGATGCGCCGGACAGGCGGCAATCGTTGGGCGGCAGGCGTCGGCACTCTTCGGCGATTCGTCGGATTCCCGTCGGGCGGCGCTGCACCTCGCTTTCCAGGGTTGCGACATTGCGACAGAGGGCGCCGGGAGGGTACACTCCGGCCTGCCGAGAGACCCGACGTCCCAACGTCTGGGCTTTCGGACGGCGTGCGACGAGCCGGCGTCATTGGCCCGCTACCTCAATGTAAAAGGTATCTGCCGAGCGGCGGAAGCGTGGGCGGCGGCGCAGCGGGCCGCGCAGCTCGAGCAGCTCCTCCCAGGAACCCACCGATGACAACATCGTTCACCGACGACACCTCGCACCTCGCCGAGACCTACGACCGCATCAGCGACTTTCAATTCGAGAACGGCAAGCGCCTGGTCGAGCACCTGAACCTCAAGGCGGGCGACCGCGTCCTCGACGTGGGCTGCGGCACGGGACGGCTCGCGCGCTGGATCGCCGAGCGGGTGAGCCCCACGGGCAGCGTCGTCGGCATCGACCCGCTCGCCGAGCGCATCGCCATCGCCAACGCTCGCGCCGGCGGCATCGCCTTCGCGGTGGGTCAGGCCGAGGACCTGGGGGCGTTCGCCGCCGAGAGCTTCGACGCGGTGTGCATGTCGGCGGTCTTTCACTGGGTGTCCGACAAACCGCGGGCGCTGGCCGAGGTCCGCCGCGTCCTGCGTCCCGGCGGCCGCCTCGGGGTGACCACGTTTCCGGGCGAGCTGAGCGGCGCGGGCACCGTGCCCGCGGTCCTGGCCCCGGTGCTCGCACGGCCGCCCTACGCGGAGCGGGTGGACCGGTCGGGCCCCGGCGCCCTGAGCCGGGACTACACCACCACGCGATTGATCTCGCTGGTGATGGAGAGCGGCCTCCAGCTTGCCGAGCTGCACGTCGCGGCGCGCTCCCGGCATCACGCCACGGGAGCGGACGTGGTCGCCTACATCGAGTCGAGCGCGTTCGGCAACCTCTCCAAGGCCGTCCCAGCGGAGCTGCGCGAGCCGCTGCGCCTCGACCTCGCCGCCGCGTTCGACGCGCGCAAGGGCCCCGAGGGCATCACGCTTCGGGACTGGGGGACGCTCTTCGTGGCGACGCGGCCCTGAGGAGCCGCGCGGCGTCGCCGCTGTCGTCGAGTCCAGCTGCGACAGGTCCTCTGGTCCATCTCTTGGAAGCGAATCTCCCGAACCTCCCGGAGGCCGCCGGCCCGATCTGAACAGTGAATACCGTGGAGACGATCCCGCACCGCTCGAACACCTTGGAGCGACGGTGACCGCGGTCCCTGCCACCCTCCTCGGGGTGCACGATGCACTGGCCTCGGGCAAATACGAAATCCTCCACTTCTCCGCCCATTCAAGCCACGCGCTTGGGACGCCGAGCCAATGGAAGCTGTACCTCGAAGACCACGAGGAGCTTACGCCGGAGGACCCCCGGCGCTTTCCACGAGGAGCCCGCCCCGAGCGCCTTCGCAGCATCGGGCTCGCCGGCCCGCGCCTTGCAAGTTCCTGGTTCTCGATGGAGGGCGGTGCCGGGTGAAGACGTGGAAAGAACGGCTGAGCAGGAGGTCGCAACCCGTGGCGGAGCCGAGAGCAGGTGGCGACGGCGGCGCACGGGCCGCGAAGGCGCCACCGCCCGAGGCGGCGGCGCCGCCGGCCGACGGCGGTCTGGACCCGAGCCTCCTGGCGCAGCTCCGGGCGCTTCAGGAGTGGGCATCCAAGGGCGGGACTCTCGAAGGCTGGTCCGCCACGGATTCGGCATCGGCTGCCGAGGACGGCGCGCTCCCTCGGAACGCCGAGCGCGGGGCACCGGCGGAGGCGCCGATCCTGGCCGGCGAGGGAGCCGCCAGCGATGCCCGCCATCCCAACCCCGCCCCGGGCGCGGTTCGCGATCGTCGATCCCGGGAGCTGTCGCCTGATGCCCAAGGCGAACGACCTCGCGCCCGGCCCATCATCCGTCGCCATCAGGGGCAGCCGCTGGCGGCTCCTCCCGCGGACCGACCGGCCGCTGGTCCTCCTGCGCCCTGGTCCCCTTCCGCCGGCACACCGGCCGACCTGCCGCGGTTCGCCGCGCCGCGAGAGCCGGCGCGGCGCGGGCCCGCCCGGACATGGCGCGAGCAGATCTCCTTCTGGGCACGGCGAGACCACCGCCGGCTGTTGGCCGCCGGAATCCCCCTGGCGCTCCTGGCCCTTGCCGCCGCGTTGCTGCAGGCGCCCTCTCGCGCCGGCCTCCACCAACCCGCCGGACCCGGCGGGTCCGCCGCCGCGCGTCCATCAGCCGTCGCGGAGGGCGGCACGAGCGCCCCCGCACGGTTGGCGCCGGAGAGGCGGCAACGGGGGCAGCCGACACTCCGCGAGCTGGCTGCCGGTGGCGAAGATGCATCGAGAGACACGCCGCTTGCAGCGGCAGCGCCGCCCGGCTCATCGCCGGCCGCGAGCTCGGCGGCACCGCCGGGCGGAAGGCCCGGGCCTTCGCCAGCACCAGCCTTGGCTCCGCTGCCGGAGGCCTCCCACCCTTCCGCGGCGCCGGTCGAACCGTTGCCGGAGGCCGCCGAGCCCTCCGTGGCGCCGGCCGAATCCCCGCGGCCGGAGGTCTCGGCGGCCGAGAGCTCGTCACCTCAGGAGCCGCCGCCGCCGGCCTGGCAGGTGCCGCCCCCGCCCCAGTCGCCGGCTCCGGAGCAGGCACAGCAGAGACCGCCAGCGCACCCGCAGAGGCCACCGGCTCCGCCGCCCGCGACCCCGCTGCCCGCGGACACGCCCACCGAGGGCCCGCCCCCGCCCGCCATGCGCGGATCGGCTGCCGGCGGCACCGCCACCGGTGCCGAGGCTCCGTTCTCTTCCGGGGAACCCTGAACCGTCCGTCCACGGCGCCTCCGCCGCACCCCGCCTACCCGCTCCGAGTCGCGGCGCCAGGGGAGCCTCGCCGGCACCTGGGAGATCAGCAACGTCGTGCGCTCGACCAGCTACTCGCCCTTCCTCAGGCTCCGCCTCACCTACCGCGTCGTCCTGCGCCAGGATGGCGATCGGATCTTTGGTGACGGCGAGAAATGGGAAGAGAACGGCCGCCGCCTGCCCCCCGCACAGCGCACCCCGATCCATCTCGCCGGCCAGGTGACCGGACGCGAGATCCGCCTGCGCTTCACCGAGCAGGGCCGCAGGCGCGACAGCGCCGGCAGCCTCCGGTGGCGCCTCGCCCCCGCGGGCGACCGCTTCGCCGGCTCCTTCGCGAGCGACGCCGCCAGCACCAGCGGCACCTCCGCGGCCTCGCGCCTTCCCAAGGGCGCTCCGCGTCCCCCGACCCGGGCCCCGGGCTTCGTCCGGCGCATCGTGATGGTGGTGAAGAAGGCGTTCCACTCCTGAGCTAGGTCCATCATCCGGCGGGATGTTCCCAGCCACCTGGCGGCGCTGTCCCATGGATCGGCCAGGGGCCGCTCAGGGAACCGGCGGGCCGGCAGCCGCAAGCTCGAACAGCAAGGTCCGCCATCACACCTGCCGGAGCTGGAGCGACGCCTGCCCCTCTCCGCCTCGTGAGAGCGTGGTACCGCGCCGCTGCCGCCTGTGTCGTGATAGCGAATGACTGCGGCCCCATGCACCACCTCAACTGCAACGGCCTCCTGCCTCATCCTGCGGCGCAGCGTCCAAGAAGATTCGGTTAGAATCAGCTACCGTGTCTCACGTCTTCGTCTCGCATGCGTCGGCGGACGACGCCTTCGTGGCCGGGCTGCGGCGGGCGCTCGAGGAGCTGGGGATCGAGGTCTGGGTGGACTCGCGGGCGCTGCGCGGCGGCAGCCGGCTGAAGCCCGAGATCAGGGCGGCGATCGAGGGGGCGCGGCAGGTCGTCGCCGTGCTCAGCCCGGCGACGGTCAACTCGCCTTGGGTGCGGCGCGAGATCGCGCTTGCCCTCACGGTCGAACGGCGCCGGCGGGCGGAGGGATACCGCGTCGTCCCGGTGCTGCTGCCGGGGATCACGGTGGGGGCGCTCGGCACCTGGTTCCCGGAGGAGCCGCTGGGCGTCAGGGTCGAGGTCGGCGCCGGCGGCGTCGCCGACGCGCTGCCGGAGATCCTGGCGGCGCTGGGCGAGCGGCTGCCGGCGGACCGGTCGGCCGCGGCACAGCCGGCGGCGGCACCGGTCGCCGAGCTGAGCTTGAAGCTTCAGGACCCGGCGATCGAGACGGTCGAGGGAAGGCGGCGGGCGCGGGCGACCGCCACGGTGATCTATCAGCCGGCCATGGCGGGCGAGCGGCGGGTGGAGAGCGAGCGGTTCGTCTTCACCGCTCCCCTCGGGCCGATCGAGGCCGAGGAGCTGCGCTGGTATCTGGAGACCTATCACGTCTGGCCGGACGCGATGGCGCAGCAGCGCGCCGCGGGGATCGCCGGCCTCCTGCCCGAGTGGGGGCAGGCGCTCCACGCGGCGGCGCTCGGCGGCGAGCCGGCGCGGGAGGCGCTGAGCGCCTGGCAGGGGAGCTTCCACGGTGGGGCCGCCGGCCGGCCGGCGGCGGACGGAGCGGGGGCCGCGGGGGCCGCGGGCGCCGCCGAG
>JASLEW010000223.1 GCA_030150965.1 Thermoanaerobaculia bacterium
GGATCGGCGGCCGCGGCGGCCACCGCCAGGAGGCTGGCGCCGGCGGCCGGCACCCGCGCGGCATACGCGGTCGCCGTCGGCCCCGCCTCGACCACGCCGACCACCCGCCAGCGCGCCGGGCGGCCGTCGATCGAGAGCGTAAGCTCGCGCCCGAGGGCGAGCTCCGGCTCGTCGGCGAGCAGGCGCCGGCTGACCACCAGCGCGTTGCCGTCGCCGGCGCGCGGCCAGCGGCCGCGGTCGAGGACCGGCGCGAGCAGCCGCGAGGACGGCGGCGGGGCGCTGATCGGGAAGGAGCTCCCCTGGGTGCCGTCGGGCTGGATCACGGCCGCGCGCGCGACCGCCCAGGCCTCGGCGCGCCGCACCCCCGGCACCCTCGCCGCCGCGGCTTCGAGCGCCGGCGCCGGATAGGGCCGCGCGAGCCGGATGCTCAGGTCGAAGCGCTGGGCGGCGAAGAGCAGATCGACCGAGCCGCGGATCGCGGCGCGCAGGTTGACGGCGCCGAGGTAGACGGCGCCGCCGCAGGAGAGCGTGAGCAGCGTCAGGGCCAGGCGCTGGCGCCGGCGGAAGGCGTTGCGCAGCGCCAGCAGGAGCGGCCGGCCCAGCCGGCCGGCGGCGCGCGGCCGAGCGGCCCTCGCCGCGGTGCGCGACCGCGCCATCCAACCGGCGGCGGGCATCGGCGCGATCGAGGGCGACGGCGTCATCGAGCTGGCGGCGGGCCATGGCGCCACCGATGTGGCGGCGGGCGACGGCGCGCTCGGGCCGGCGGCAGGCGGCGGCGCAAGCGAGTGGGAGGTTCGCAAATGCGTGCCGGTGGCGCGCGGGGCGATGCCGAAGTCGCGCAGCGCCGCGCCCACCGGCATGCGGCAGCCGCGGAGCACCGGGACCGCCGCCGCGGCGACCGGCAGCAGGGCGCCGGCCGCGACCTGCAGCAGCACGATGGGAACCGGCAGGGAGACGCCGGCGAGGCTGAAGTTGAGCATCCCGGCGGTGAAGGCGGCGTAGGCGCGGCCGGCCAGCGCCGCCGCAGGAATGCCCAGCGCGCAGGCGGCGACGCCCAGCAGGAGGGCCATGCCCAGGTACATCCCGGCGATCTGCCCGGCGCCGGCGCCGAGCGCCTTCATCACGCCGATCTCGCGCACCTGCCCGGCGAGCATGGCGGTGACGAGATTGACCACCAGGAGGCCGGAGAGCACCAGCGCCAGGGCGCCGAAGGCACCCTGGATGAAGAGCAGCGACTCCATCTGCGCCGCGTGGACGTGGCGCCCGGGCACCGGGACGTCGATGCCGGTCACCCGCCGGCCGGTGCTCTCGATCACCTGCTGCACCTCGCGGGCGACGCGCCGCACGGCGGCGCGGTCCTCGCCGCCGCGGGCGGGCGGCACGACGATCTGCAGCTCGTCGAGCGCCGGCGGAGCGCCCAGCCGCGCGAGCGTCCCGCGGGTGACGAAGCCGTAGACCACATGATCCATCCAACCGGGAGCCAGGCCGACGTCGCGCGCCACGCCGGCGACCGGCAGGGTGACGCTCGGCCCGTCGCCGAGCTGCACGACGAGCGGCGAGCCGAGGCTGGCGTGCGCGAAGTCGAGCGAGGAGCGCTCGACGACGACCGTGCCGTCGGCCGGGGGCCAGCGCCCGGCCTCCGGTTGGACGGCGCCGATGCGGATCGCCGAAAAGTCGTCGATCACGAAGAGCATCGCCGCCGCCCAGCTGTCGCCGACCCGGACGCTGCCGGTCGCCGTGCGCCGGGCCTGCGCCGCGGCCACCGCGGGCAGCGCCCGCACGCGCGCCACGAGAGCCGCATCGACGGCGGCGGTGCGCAGCGTCGCGCTCGCCGGGTTGCTGGCGCGGAACTGGTCGCGGATCGCGCGGCGCACCAGCGACCAGGTGTCGAGCACGGCGCCGGCGCCGAAGATGCCGACGGCGATCGCCAGCACCACCAGGAGCGTGCGCGGCTTGTGCAGCCAGAGGTCGCGCCAGACCTTGCGCCACCGCGGCCGGCTCATCGGACCAGCCTCGGGAGCGGCGGCGCCGCGACCATCGTGGCTGGTGGGCCGCCGGGGAGCGCACCTACGAGGAGGGCCGGGGCCGCTTGCCGCCTCATCGGGCTTCCTCCGCGGCCATCGTCGCCGTCGCGGTCATCGCGGGCATCTCCCCAGTCGCCGCCGCCGCCGGCGCCTTCACCACCCGGCCGTCGCGGAGCAGCACCGTGCGCGTCGCCGCGCGCAGCGCGTCGCGGTCGTGGGTGGCCATGACCACGGTCTGCCCGCCGCTCGCCAGCTCGGCGAGCAGCGCGAGCAGCTCCCGCGAGGTGCGGGAATCGAGGTTGCCGGTGGGCTCGTCCGCCAGCAGCACCGCCGGCTCGTTGGCCAGGGCGCGGGCCACCGCCACGCGCTGCTGCTGCCCGCCGGAGAGCGTCGCCGGGAGCTTGCCCGCCTGATCGGCGACGCCCAGGCGCGCGAGCAGCGATCGCGCCCGCGGCTGCCGCTCGCGCGCCGGCCAGGCGGCGCAGAGGTCCATCGGCAGCATCACGTTCTCGATCGCGGTGAGCGTCGGCAGCAGCTGAAAGAACTGAAACACGATGCCGACCGCGCGCCCGCGCCAGGCGGAGGCCGCGCTCTCGCCGAGCGCGTGCACGGCGGTGCCGCCCACCCTCACCTCGCCGCGCGTCGGCCGGTCGATGCCGGCGAGGAGGCCGAGCAGCGTCGATTTGCCGCTGCCGGAGGGACCCGCCACCACCGCCAGCTCGCCGCGCCCGACCGCCAGATCGACGTCGGACAGCGCGGCGAAGGCGCCGGCCGGAGTGACGTATTCCTTGGTGACACCGCGCATCTCGACCATCGGGATGGTCGGGATGGTCGGGACGGTGGGAACGGTCGGGACGGTGGGATCGCTCATGCCGGCCACCCTACCGGAGCGGCCCGGGGAGCTGCCAGATCCCGGGCTGCCGTTCGGCGGGTCAGAACGACCGTTCGGCGAAAAGCGGCCCGAGGAGGCCCGGCGTGGGGCTTCCGCCGGCGGCAGGCCCGCTCTTACGATGGGGCCGCATGGAAGGCATGGAAGAGGAAGCCCTCCCCGCGGGGCAGCGGGAGCGCCAGGATCGCCGGAAGCGGCGGCGGGCGCCCGGCCCGCGGCGCGGCGCGCCGCCGGCGTGGCGCTCGGCGCGCGCCCGCTGGCTCTGGCTGCTGAGCACCTGGGTGCCGGTGTGGGCGCTGTTCGTCGCCCTGCTCCTGACCGCGCACCGGGCCGCATGGGTGCCCGGCCTGCTCGCCGGCCTGCGCATGAGCCTGGCGGCGGCGCTTCTCGGCGTGGCCGTCCAGGCCCTCCTGGCGCGGCGCCCCTGGCCGCCCGTCTTCCGCTGGCGCTTCGTGGCCTTCCATCTGGGCGCCGCGCTGCTGTATGGAGCCGCCTGGATGGCGCTCAACAGCCTGCTGGAGAGCGCCCTGCGCGGCCACTTCGTCTTCCTGACCGGCCCCGGCTCGGGCCCCTTCCTGGTGATCGGCGTCTGGATCTACGTGATGATCGCCGGCATCGCCTACGGCATCCAGGGCACCGAGCGCGCGGCGCGCGCCGAGGCGGTCGCGGCGACCTCGCGGCTGGCCGCGCTGCGGGCGCAGCTCAACCCCCACTTCCTGTTCAATGCGCTGCACACCGTGATCCAGCTGATCCCGCGCGAGCCGCGCCGCGCCGCCTGGGCCGCCGAGCAGCTCGCGGGCCTGCTGCGCACCACGATCGAGGAGGACCGCGACCAGATCGCGCTGGGCGAGGAGTGGGCCTTCGTCGAGCGCTACCTGGACATCGAGTCCATCCGCTTCGGCGAGCGCCTGCGCCTGCACCTGAGCGTGGACGACGGCGCGCGCCAGGCGCTCCTCCCCTCGTTCGCCGTGCAGACGCTGGTGGAGAACGCCCTGCGCCACGGCGTCGCGCCCGCCGTCGATCCCACCGACGTCAGCGTGCGCGCCACCCTCCACGGCGACCGCCTCGAGGTGCGGGTGCGCGACAGCGGCGGTGGCGCCACGCCGGCGCAGCTCATGGCGTCCCAGGGCACCGCGCTCGCCAGGCTGCGCGATCGGTTGGCAGCCCTCTACGGCTCCGCGGCGCGCCTCGACCTCGACACCCGCCCCGGCGCCGGTTTCACCGCCACCCTGACCGTGCCACAGGACCCGGAGGAAGGGTGAGCTCCCTCTCTCTCGCCATCCCTCACGACCCGGAGGGAGATTGAGCGCCGCCACGCTCATCGTCGACGACGAGCCGGTGGCCCGCGCCGGCCTGCGCGAGATGCTGACGGCGTTTCCCTGGATCGCCTGCGTGGGCGAGGCCGCCAGCGGCCCGGCGGCGGTGGCGGCGATCGATGCGCAGCGGCCGGACCTCGTCTTCCTCGACATCCAGATGCCCGGCCTGCTCGGCACCGAGGTGCTGCGGCGCGTGCGCCACGAGCCGCTCGTCGTCTTCACCACCGCCTACGCGCAGCACGCCGTGACCGCCTTCGAGCTGGGCGCGCTCGACTACCTGCTGAAGCCCTTCGGACCCGGGCGGCTGGCGACCACGCTCGGCCGGGTCCGCGCCGCGCTCGGCGGGCCCGCCGCCCCGCCCGCCGGCGAGCGCCTGCGCGAGGTGTCCGGCGAGGCGCCGCTGCGCCGCCTCTTCGTGCGCTCGGGGCGGGGCATCGTCCCGGTCGCCGTCGCCGACGTGTCCTGGTTCGAGGCCGCCGGCGACTACGTGATCGCCCACGCCGGCCGTGCCCGTCACGTCCTCGACCTGCCGCTCAACCGCCTGGAGGCGCGCCTGGACCCGGGGCATTTCGCGCGCATCCACCGCGGCCACATCCTCAACCTCGACCACGCCGCCGCCTTCCGCCGCCTCGCCAACGGGCAGCTCGTCGCCGTGCTGAGCGACGGCACCCGCCTGGCCGTCAGCCGCAACCGGGCGCGCGGGCTGCGCGGCCTGGCGGTGTGAGCGGCACCCGCCGCGCGCGCTCCCGAGCGCCGCCGGGAGGCGCGGCGCCATCCCCGGACCACCGGTCCGTGGCCGCGCCGAAGAGGTCCGCAGGGATCTCCGGCCTCGCGGGTTCCAGCGGTGTGACGGCGGCGGCGCCGGGCGGCGGGCAGGCACCGCCGGATCGGCTGCCGCACCGAAGCACGCAGGGTTCGTCCAACGGAATCACTTCAGCAGAGGGAGAACAGAATGACGAAGCGCATCCTGGTAGCAGTGTGTGCGTTGCTCATGGTGGCGGGTGCCGTGCTCTACGCGGCGCAGCCGCCGGCAAGGAACGTCAACCCGCATCGCCACCCCCACCTCGCCGCGGCGCAGCGCCTGGCCCACCAGGCCTGGGAGAAGGTCACCCAGGCGCAGCAGGCCAACGAATGGGACCTGGGCGGCCACGCAGCGCGGGCCAAGGAGCTCCTCGACCAGGTGAACAACGAGCTCAAGCAGGCGGCGGAAGCCTCGAACGCCAACGGCCACTAGCCGCGCGGCCAAGGCGGCAGCACCGGGGCGCCGTCCGCACGGCCGGCGGCGCCCCGGCAGCCGGGCCTGCCGCGGGGGCTGTCCAGCATTCCCCCCGAGAACCAAGATCGGCCGGGGGCCGCGCTCAGGCACCGCGCGCCGCGCTCTCGAGCGCCGCGAGGTCGAACTTCTTCATCTTGAGGAACGCCTGCGTCACGCGCGCGGCGCTGTCCGGGCCGGCGCTCATCAGCTCGCCCATCCGGGCGGGGACGACCTGCCAGGAGAGGCCGAAGCGGTCCTTGAGCCAGCCGCACCGCTCGGCGCGCGGATCGGCGGACAGGCGCCCCCAGAAGTGGTCGATCTCCTCCTGCGTGTCACAGGGCACCATGAGGGAGACGGCCTCGTTGAACTGAAAGGCGTGTGGCCGCGCGCTGTCCATGGCGGCGAGCTCCAGGCCGTGCAGCGTGCAGGAGCCGTACTTGACCGTGCCCTCCCTCTCGGGCTCCTCGCCGCTGCCGTAGCGGGCGCGGATGGCGACCCCGGCCTCCGGTTCCTGGAACACCTCGGCATAGAAGCGGAGCGCCTCCTCCGCCTTGCCGCAGACGCCGCCCACGAACAGGAGCACCGGCGTGATCCGCTGGCGGATCACGGCGCCGCCGGCGTGCATCAGCTGCCAGGAGAGCCCGTACCGGTCCTCCAGCCAGCCGAACCGCTCGCTGAAGGGATAGCTGCCGAGAGGCATCAGGACCTTGCCGCCGTCCGCCAGCCGCTCCCAGGCCGCATCGATCTCGGACGGGCCGGCGAGCTTGACCTGGAACGAGACCGCGGGGTTGAACCGGAAGAGAGGGCCGGCGCTGATCGCCATGAACGGCTGCCCGGAGAGGACGAACGACACGATGTCGCAATCCCCCGACGGCGTGTCGTGGATGGTGCGGACGCTGGCGACCCGCGAGTCGGGGAAGAGCGAGACGTAGAGGTCCGCGGCGTCCTTCGCCTCGCGGTCGAACCAGAGATGCGGAGTGATGGTCTGCATGATGCCACCTCGCTTGCCGACGCGGACCGCGCGACCGTTCCGCGCGCCGGCGGCATGCTAATTGGCCTCCCGCCGCGAGTCAAAGTCCATGGCTGCAGGCGGCGCCGGCGGTGCCGGCTAGGGTGGCGGCAGGTCGGGTCGCCCGGCAGGAGACGATGGGATGATAAGCTCCTGGGCAAACGCTCCACCGGAGCCCGGTGCCCCATGCGGGGAGCTGCGCTCACCATATCGTCGTCTCTTGAACGGAGGTAAGCGATGAGGAGGAAGTGTGCACTGGCCTTGCTCGCCGGCTGCATGGCCGCCCTGCCGGTGGCCGCGAACGCGCAGGTGGACCGGCCGCAGTGCAATGCGCAGATGACCCCGGCGGACGCGGTGTTCTGCCAGGGCTACTACGCGCTGTGCATCAAGGCGCTCTGTCACCCGACCGCGGAGAAGGACAAGGCCGAGTGCCTGTGCAACGTGGAGGAGGGGTGGTCGATGGGGCCGGCGGCATGCACGGCGCCGGGCAGGGCCCAGACCAAGCGCCCCGCGACCGGCGTGCCGATCATGTCCACCTATTCGAACGCCTTCAACCCCCAGGAGAAGACGCTGAACTGTTCGAGCGATGCCACCCAATGGGCGTGGTGCTACGGCGCGCCCTGCAAGGTGAACGGGCCGAACAGCGCGACGGCGACCTGCCTCTGCCCGGTCTGCACCGGGCCGTCGAGCACGCTGGGCGGCCAGTGCGCGCCGGCGAACTGCAGCAAGGTCTGGTCCGCGGCCACGCCGAAGAACGACGCGTTCGCCAACGCCCTCTTCTACGAGCACCTGAAGAAGATGGGCGTGGACGTGCCGCCGCCCGCGAAAGCCTGCACGAACTGGGTGGCGACGGGCCATTGACGATGTCCCCCTTCTGGCCGCTTCCGCGTTCCTGAGGGCGGGGAGGAAAGGCGGTGGGCGGCTGCGGCCCCACCGCGCTCCAGCGACCACCCGCCACAGGCGGGAGCGGCCCCGGCCAGGACCGCTCCCGCCCGTTCCCACCGCTCACCCGTCAAGAGCGTCGATCAGCGTCAGCCATCGGATGGTATAGGGTGCGCTGCCATGGCCCTGACTGCGACCGTGTACAACTTCGAGGTCGAGCTCGCCGACGGCGATCGAGGCGTCTACGAAAGCCTGGCGTTGCGCCTGGCGCTGCATCCTTCGGAGGCGATCGACCACCTGTGGACGCGGACCCTGGCGTACCTCCTGGAATATGAAGACGGGCTGGAGTTCTCCCGCGGCATCTCGGCCGGCGAGGAGCCGGCGATCTGGTCGCGCGATGCCGCGGGCGCCATCAGGCGCTGGATCGAGGTGGGTACGCCGGACGCCGCCCGCCTGCACAAGGCTGCCAAGGCCGCCGCGCGGGTCGCGGTCTACACCCACCGCGAATCGGCAGCCCTGCGCCAGCTGGCCGGCAGGCGCATCCATCGCGGGGCCGACATCCCGCTGTACGCCCTGGACCGGCAGGGGCTCGCTGCATTGGAAGAGCTTCTCGACCGCCGCCTGCGCTTCGCTCTCGTGGTCTCCGGCGGTCGGCTCTACATCGACCTCGCCGGCCGGCAGATCACGATGGACGTGACCGAGCATCGCTTGGCCGGCTGACCTCGAAAAACGGCGCCGCCGGCGTGGACCGGCGCGCTCGGTCGCCAGGCGCCGGAAGCGATCTGGCGAAGCCTCAACAGCCGGCGCGGTCACGGCGTCTCTTGATCGGCGTGATGTACATCCTGATGTACATCCGTTAAAATAAGACGATAGCCGAAAGAGGGGTGGTCATGACATCGGCCCGCGGTGGGACGGTTGGCTGGATTCTCGCGCTGGTGTGGTCGGCGTTCCCCGGCGGGCGCGCGCAGGCCCAGATTCCCTACCTCGTCAAGGATCTCAGCACCTCGACGGCACCCGGGACCGTGGGGCTGGGCGGACCCTGGATGAGCTTCTTCTCCCTGGGCAACCGGGCCCTGATGCAGGGGCTCGAGCCTTCGTCCGGCAACGAGGTGTGGAGCACCGACGGCACCGTCCTCGGAACCGGCCTGCTGGCCGATCTCTGCCCCGGCTCCTGCGACTCGAACCCCACCATCCTCGGTGCGATCCATGGCGTCGCGCTGGGCGTCACCGACCCACGGGACCCGCTCCACCCGGTCATCCTCTCGCCGCAGCTTTGGCGGTCGGACGGGACGCCGCAGGGGACCTACGTGCTGCCGGGCGAGGCGCCGGGTTTTGACCACGCGTTCGCGGGCGGTTATCTCTACTATGGCCTCGACGACACCGGCGTCTGGCGCACCGACGGCACGACCGCCGGCACGCGGCACCTGGACACCTTGGCGCCTTTCGTCAGCCCCGGCGCGGTGGACCTGACGGCCCTGGGCGACCGGATCGCCTTCCTCAACTCCGGCGTCTACAGCGCCCATGGAGAGCTGGTGTCGAGCGACGGCACGCCCGCCGGCACAATGATCCTGCACGACTTCGGCAGCTCGAACCCGACCGGCTTGACCGCTGCCGGGAGCCGGCTGTTCTTCGTCGTCGCGCCTCCTCCGCCAGCCCCGGCCGTGGAGCTCTGGGTGAGCGACGGCACCCCGGCCGGCACCCATGCGGTGCAGAGCTTCGCCGCGGTCGACACCTTCGAAGACCCGGACGAAGAGACCTCCGCGGTGTTCAAGGCGGCGGGCAACCACGTCTACTTCCTGGGCGACGACGGCCAGCATGGGCGGCAGATCTGGATCAGCGACGGCACCGCGAACGGCACGCTCCGCCTCTCGGACTTCGCTCACGACCCCTTCGTCACCGAAACGAACAGCATCGGGCCGTCGCAGATCGACGAGGCGGGGGGCCATGTGGTCTTCGTGGCCAATGCCTTCTCTCCCGATGGCGGCTTCACCACCGGCTGGCAGGTCTGGGCGTCTCCCACCGCACCCGGCCAAGGTGGACCTTCGCAGGTCCCCCTGTGTGGACAGGACTGCATCTCGGAGGAGGCCCTCCTGGTGAAGATCGGCGACCATGTCCTGTTCTCCGCCGGCGCACACCTGCTCAGCACCGACGGCACCGCCGCCGGCACCGTGGAGCTGAGGTGCGGCGGCACCTGCGGGGGCGCGTCCGTGGTGCCGCTCCTGGGAGCCGGCTACTTCGGCGTCTCGACCTCGGGCTTCGCGATCTGGCGCACCGACGGAACAGCCGCGGGGACCAGGCGATTTGCCCAGATCGCAGGCGCCTCGAACACCGGGAGCTCCGGGGCGCCCTTCGCGATCGGCGCCCTGGGCGATCATCGCATCCTCTTCATGACAGACACGCCCATGGGACTCTGGATCACCGATGGAACGTCGACCGGAACCTTCCAGCTGGCGGGCGACGGAGAGCTGAACGCCTCCTCCAACCCGAGCAACTTGGTGGTGGTGGGCGACCGCCTCCTGCTCACGGACCAGCTGCAGACCGCTCCCCTCGAATACGAGAACCAGCTCTGGCAGACCCAGGGCACGCCCGACAGCACCTCGCTGCTCGCCGGTGCGGGCGGGCTGAACGTCCTGGCGGTGGCCGGTGACACGGCGTACCTGGCCTACCCCGGGTCGCTCGACCTCTGGACGTGGGACCCGACGCAACCGGCTCCGACGAAGGTCAC
>JASLEW010000230.1 GCA_030150965.1 Thermoanaerobaculia bacterium
CTGCGCTGCGATCAGCCCGTAGAGGGTGGTCCCCGCGATGGTCCCCGTGACCTCCGCGGGCAAGGCCGGGGTGTCGTTCCACTCGCGGAGCTGCTGCTGCTCGGCGGTGGAGAGGAGCAGCAGGTCGTCGAGGGGGCGCCCGGGCCCCTCGCCGACGCCGCCGGCGAGATCGACGACAGCGCCCGCGAGGAGGGCGGCAAACCGCTCGGCGAGGCGGGCGATCGTCGCCCGGTCGAAGAGATCGGTGGCGTACTCCCAGTAGCCCATGGCGCCGACATCGCCACCGTTGCCGCCGTCCGCCTCGACGAGGCTCAAGGTCAGGTCGAGCTTCGCGGCGCGGCTTTCGAGGCGCAGAGGCTCCAAGGTCAAGCCGGGGAGGGTGAGGGCGCCCAGGGGGGCGTTCTGGAGGGCGAACATCACCTGGACGAGGGGCGAGCGGGCGAGGTCGCGCGCCGGCGCCAGGGCCTCGACCAGCTTCTCGAACGGTAGCTCCTGATGGGCGTAGGCGGTGAGCGCCGTCTCCCGCAGCCGTGGCAGGAGGGTCGCCAGGGTGTCGTCCGCGGCGATCTCGGCGCGGAGCACGAGGGTGTTGACGAAGAGTCCGATGAGCCCCTCGGTCTCGGGGCGGGTGCGGCCGGCGATCGGCGATCCCACCGCGAGGTCGCGCTGCCCGGTAAGGCGGTAGAGCAGCACGTCGAAGGCGGCCAGGAGGAGCATGTAGAGCGTCACTCCGGAGCGCCGCGCCGCCGCCCCGAGGCCGCTCCAGAGAGCCGGCGGCAGAACAAAGCCGGGCTCGGCGCCGCGGAAGCTCTGCCGGGCGGGGCGCGGCCGGTCGGCCGGCAGCTCGAGCGCCTCGGGCAGGCCGGCGAGGACGGCGCGCCAGTGGGCGATCTCGCCCGCCAGCACCTCGTCTGCCATCCATCGCCGCTGCCACGCCGCGTAGTCGGCGTACTGGATGGGCAGCGCCGCGAGCGGCGACGGCCGGCGCTCGCGCGCCGCGGCATAGAGCGCCCCCAGTTCGTGGACGAGGATGCCGATCGACCAGCCGTCGGAGACGATGTGGTGCATCGTCACCAAGAGCAGGTGATCGCCCGCTTCGCCGGCGTTGTGCGACCCGGACAGCCGCACGAGCGCGGTGCGCAGGAGCGGCCCGCGCGCCAGGTCGAACGGGCGCTCCGCCTCGGCCCTCGCCAGCGCGATGCCGGTCGCCATCCTCGCCGCCGCCGGCAGCCCACCGAGGTCGATGCACGAAAGCGCCGCGAACGTCGCGAACGTCGCGAAAGTCGGCGGGTCCACCCGCTGCCAGGCTCCGGCATCTCCGCTGGCGAACGTCGTGCGCAGCGACTCGTGG
Organism: Thermoanaerobaculia bacterium; assembly: GCA_030150965.1. Classification (GTDB taxonomy): domain Bacteria; phylum Acidobacteriota; class Thermoanaerobaculia; order Multivoradales; family UBA5704; genus JASLEW01. The sequence goes on from JASLEW010000230.1 coordinate 1,352, forward strand.
CGGCGGACGATCTCGCCCAACGCGCCGGCGAGCGCCGCGGCGTCCAAGGCGCCGCGGAGGCGGATCGCCACCGGAATGTTGTAGGCGGAGCCGCCGGGATGGAGCTGATCGAGGAACCAGAGCCGCTCCTGGGCGAAGGAGAGCGGCAGATCGCCGGCGTCACCGGCGGTGCGCTCGGCCGCCGGCCGGGCGACGAGCGGCGCGGTGACGCGAGCCGGAGCCGCCTCGGGGAGTCGGGCCTCCTCCACCCGCTGGGCGAGCGCCGCGATCGTCGGCGCCGCGAAGAGGGCGGCGACCGGCAGCTCGACCGCGAGGGCCTTCGCGAGCCGCGCCAGCACCTGCGTCGCGAGGAGCGAGTGGCCGCCGAGGGCGAAGAAGTCGTCGTCGACCGCGACGCCGTCGATCCCCAGCACCTCCGTCCAGATGCCCGCCAGCAGTTGCTCGGTGGGCCCGAGGGGGCGCGGCGGAGACCCCCTCACCGCGGCGCCGGCGCCGCGGTCCTCGGCGCTCGGCGGGAGGAGCGCGCGCCGGTCGGCCTTGCCGCTGGGGGTGAGCGGCAGCGCCGCGAGGAGCACGAAGGCCGCCGGCACCATCGCCTCGGGGAGGCGCGCGGCGAGATGGCGGCGGAGCTCCGCCCGGTCCAGCCCGGGCCCCGTCCCGGCCCGCGGCCGGGGCACGAGGTAGGCGACGAGGCCGCCGCCGCCGGGAAGCTCGGGGCGGAGCAGCACCACGGCCTCGGCGACCGCCGGGTGGGCGGCGAGCGCCGCCTCGACCTCCCCCAGCTCGATGCGCACGCCGCGGACCTTCACCTGATGGTCGAGGCGGCCCAGGTAGTCGAGGCTGCCGTCGGCCAGGTAGCGGGCGAGGTCGCCGGTGCGGTAGAGGCGCGCGCCGGGGAGCGCCGCGAGCGGATCGGGCACGAAGCGCTCCGCCGTCAGGTGCGGCCGCCGCCAGTAGCCGCGCCCCGGCGCCAGGCCGCCGATCGCCAGTTCGCCCGCGCTGCCGACGGGGACCGGCCGGAGCGACGGGTCGAGCAGGCGGATCTCGACGCCAGAGATCGGCCGCCCGATGGGCACGCTCCCCCCTGAGCCGTCGCCCGCCCGCTCGCGGCAGTCTTGGAAGGTGACGTCGACCGCCGCCTCGGTGGGGCCGTAGAGGTTCCACAGCGGCGCCGGATTGCGCTCGGCGAGGCGGCGCGCCAGCTCGCGCGGCAGCGCCTCGCCGCTCGCGATGACGCGGCGCAGCTCGGTGCAGGCCTCGACGCCCGGCGCGGCGACGAACGCCCGCAGCATCGACGGCACGAAGTGGACGGTGGTGATCCGCTCCTGGGCGATGAGGCGGGCGAGATGGGCCGCATCCTGGTGACCGCCCGGCCGGGCGAGGACCAGCCGCGCCCCGGCGAGGAGCGGCCAGAAGAGCTCCCAGACCGAGACGTCGAAGGAGATCGGCGTCTTCTGCAGCACCCGGTCCTCGGCCGTCAGGCCGAACGCCTGCTGCATCCAGAGCAGGCGGTTGACGACGGCGCGCTGGCTGTTCATCGCCCCCTTGGGCCGCCCGGTCGAGCCCGAGGTGTAGATCACGTAGGCGAGGTCGTCGGGATCGGCCGCCGGCAGCGGCCGGGCCGAGGGGGCCGGCACCGCGGCGAGGTCGCCGGGATCGGCCGCCGGCAGCCGCGGGTCGGACGGGTCCGGCGCCGAGGGGGCCGGCGCCGGGGCGAGGAGCGCGGCGAGGTCGATCTCGATCTCAATCGTCGCCGGCATCGGCGCCAGCGCCGCCGTCGCCGCCATCTCCGCCTTCTCCGCCATCCCTGCCTTGGCCGCCGTCGCCCCCCTCTCCGCCTTGACCGCCGTCGCCGCCGTCGGCTCCATCTCCGCCGTCGCCGCCGTCGCCGCCCTCGCCGCCCTCGCCTCCATCGCCGCGCCCTGCCGCGGCAGGGCGTGCGCCGCGGCACCGTGGGTCAGGAGCACGCCGACCGCGGCGTCCTCGATCATGGTGGCCAGCCGCTCGGCGGGATACGCCGGGTCGAGCGGCACGTAGGCGGCGCCCGCGGCGAGGATGGCGACGAGCCCGACCATCAGCTCGAGCGAGCGCTCGGCGCAGAGGCCCACGAGGACGCCGGGTCCGGCGCCGACGCCGGCGAGCCGCCGCGCCAGCCGCTCCGCCGCGTCGCCGAGCTGCCGGTAGGTGAGCTCGTCGCCCTCGAAAGAGACCGCGACCGCGCCGGGCGTGCGCTCGATCTGCGCCGCGATCAGGCCGTAGAGGGTGGTCTCCGCGGGATCCACGCGCCATGCAGGATCGGCAGCATCTCGCGCTGCCAGTGGAGCGGTCCCCGCGAACGCGGCGCGCCAGGCCGGGGTGTCGTTCCACTCGCGGAGCTGCTGCCGCTCGGCGGCGGAGAGGAGCGGCAGGTCGTCGAGGCGGCGCAGGCTCCCGGTCGTCGCGGCGCCGGCCAAATCCTCGGCGGCGCCGGCGAGGAGGGTGGCAAAGCGCTCGGCCAGGCGGGCGATCGTCGCCGGGTCGAAGAGATCGGTTGCGTGCTCCCAGTAGCCGGTGGCGCCGCCGTCCTCCTCGACGACGCTCAGGGTCAGGTCGAGCTTCGCGGCGCGGCCGGCGAGCCGCAGCGGCTCCAGGGTCAGGCCGGGAAGGGTGAGGGCGCCCAGGGGAGCGTTCTGCAGCGCGAGCATCACCTGGACGAGCGGCGAGCGGGCGAGGTCGCGCGCCGGCGCCAGCGCCTCGACC
>JASLEW010000286.1 GCA_030150965.1 Thermoanaerobaculia bacterium
GGGCCCCGCTCGCCGGCCGCGGGGCCGTAGGTCTCCACCTCCAGGCCGGCGGGCGGCGGCAGCTGCCCGGCCGCGGGCGCCGGGGTCAGGAGCACCACCTGGTGCTCGGGCGCCAGCAGCTCGGCCATCTGGACGGCGCGCACCTGGTCGCCGCGGCGCGGCGGCCAGGGGTAGCGCGTGGTGACGAGGAGGATGCGCAAGGTCGCCTTGCCGGGGCTCAGACCGCCGTGGTCCGGGGGGCGCCGGGGCTCGATCGGGGCGCCGGGGTCCGAGGAGGCCGGGAGCGCCGGGAGCAGGGATGCGGGACGGGCGGAGCCGGCGGCGGCGTCAGACCAGCTTCAGCAGGTGCCCCAGCTTCTCGCGCTTGGTGCGCAGGTAGTCGCGGCTCGAGTCGGTGGGCGCTACTTCCAGCGGGATGCGCTCCACGATCTCCAGCCCGTAGCCGTTGAGCGCCACGTACTTGCTCGGGTTGTTGGTCATCAGCCGCATGCGGCGCACGCCGAGGTCGCGCAGGATCTGCGCCCCGACGCCGTAGTCGCGCTGGTCCGGACGGAAGCCGAGGCGCTCGTTGGCCTCCACCGTGTCGTGCCCCTGCTCCTGCAGCTCGTAGGCGCGGAGCTTGTTCATCAGGCCGATGCCGCGCCCCTCCTGCAGCAGGTAGAGCAGCACCCCCCGTCCCTCCTGGGCGATGCGGGCCAGCGCCTGCTCCAGCTGCACGCCGCAATCGCAGCGTGCCGAGCCGAAGATGTCGCCGGTCAGGCACTGGCTGTGCACCCGCACCAGCACCGGCTCCTCGGGATCGATGTCCCCCATGACCAGGGCCAGGTTCTCGTCGCCGGTGACGTCGGAGCGGTAGGCGTGGACGCGGAACCGGCCGTAGGCGGTGGGCAGCCACGGCGAGGCCACCTTGCGCACCAGCGTCTCGTGGCGCAGCCGGTAGCGGATCAGGTCCGAGACGGTGATCAGCAGGAGGCCGTGCTGGGTGCAGAAGCGGGCGAGGTCGGGCACCCGCGCCATGGTGCCGTCGTCGTTCATGATCTCGCAGATCACCGCCGCCGGCTGGAGGCCGGCAAGGGTCGCCAGGTCCACCGAGGCCTCGGTCTGGCCGGCACGCTTCAGCACGCCGCCGTTGCGCGCCCGCAGGGGGAAGACGTGACCGGGGCGCAGCAGGTCCTCCGGCCGCGTCGCCGGGTCGATGGCGGTGAGGATGGTGGCGGCGCGGTCGGCTGCCGAGATCCCGGTGGTGGTCTTGCCGCGCGCCTCGATCGAGACGGTGAAGGCGGTGCCGAAGGGCGAGGTGTTGGTGTTGCTCTCCACCATCAGCGGCAGCTCCAGCCGCCGGCAGCGCTCCTCGGTGAGCGCCAGGCAGACCAGCCCACGGCCGTGCTTGGCCATGAAGTTGATCGCCTCGGGGGTCACCTTCTCGGCGGCGACCGCCAGGTCTCCCTCGTTCTCCCGGTCCTCGTCGTCGGCGATCACCACCAGGCGCCCGGCGCGGAACTCGGCGACGGCCTCCTCGATGGTGGCGAAAGGGCTGCCTTCGGTGCTCGCCATAAGCTCGTCTCCCCAGGGGACATTATAGCCGCCGCTCCCGGTGGCGGCTCGGTTCGCTCCTCTCCGGCGCGGGGAGGGCTCGGCAGCGCGGGTCTGCGTCCTTTCAACCCGGCGGCAAATGCGCATCGGTGTAGGATAAGGGTCCGGTCTGCCGAGGAGGAGCCTTGCGGAACGACGAGCGGGAGACGTTGGCAGGAAGCGGTCACCGGCTGCTGGCGGCGGAGCCGGGGGCGGCGATGCTGGAGGAGGTCGAGGCGGCCCAGCGCGCCAAGGCGGAGCGCATCGCCCACCACGTGCGCGGCATCCTGGCCGCCCTGGAGCTCGACCTGGACGACCCCAACCTGGCCGAGACCGACCTGCGGGTGGCCAGGATGTACCTGGAGATGTTCGGCGGCCTCGCCCAGGGGGCGGAGCCCAAGGTCACCACCTTCCCCAACGAGGAAGGGTACAGCCACATGGTGATGGAGAAGCAGATCCCGTTCTACTCCATGTGCGCCCATCACCTGGTGCCGTTCTACGGTCACGCCCACATCGCCTACATCCCGCGCGAGCGCATCCTCGGCCTGTCGAAGTTCTCGCGCATCCTGGAGTTCTATGCCAAGCGGCCGCAGCTCCAGGAGCGCATCACCGAGCAGGTGGTGACCTTCCTGGAGGAGAAGCTCGAGCCGCTGGGGGCGATGGTGGTCATCGAGGCGCGTCACCTGTGCGTCGAGATGCGCGGGGTCAAGAAGCCGGGCGCGCTGACCGTCACCTCGGCGCTGCGCGGCATCTTCCACCAGCGCGAGGTGCGCGAGGAGTTCCTGGACCTGCTGCGCCATGGCTAGCAGGCTGCTGAAAAATCCCGCACGCCGCGCTGCGCCCTGCGGGTTGCGGCGGCGCGGGGCCGTCTGCGGCGTTGCCGCTCCTCGACGATGTCCCAGCATCGCCTGCGTCGCGGCGCCTGGCATCCGGCCCCGCGGCG
>JASLEW010000291.1 GCA_030150965.1 Thermoanaerobaculia bacterium
GCCGTCTCCGCGGTCGCCGCGAGCAGGCGGCGCCGGCTCTCGGCGAGCACGGCGGCCGTCTCTTCTGCCGGCGGCGGCGCCGGCGCGGCATCGGCCGGCGCCGCATCGGCAGCCAGGAGCGCCAGCCCCTCCATCACCTCCGTCAGCTGGCGCAGCTGCGCCGCGCAGAGCGGGCAGGCCGGCCACGCGGCAGCCGCACCCTCGCCGGCTGCCCGCGCCGCCGGGGCTGCCGGAGCCGCACCCGCCGGGGCTGCCGTCGCCGCACCCGCCGGAGCTGGCGGGGCCACACCCGCCGGGGCTGCCGGGGCCGGTGAGTCCGGCGATGCTGCCGGGGCCGGAGGCTCGCCGAGGTGCTCCAGCAGCTCGCGCTCTTCGGCAGCGTCCAGCGCGCCGAGCGCGTAGGCCGGCAGGAGCTCCTCATGGCGGGGCGAGTGTGGAGGTCTCATCGTCAGGTGCTCAGCGCTTGCCGCAGCTTGTTCATCCCCAGAAGAATTCTCGATTTGACCGTGCCCAGGGGCGCCGCCAGCCGCTCGGCGATCTGCGTGTGAGTCAGGCCCTCGAAGAACGCCAGCTCAATGCATGTACGCTGCTCCGGCGACAGCAGATTGAGCGCCGTGCCGACGCGATCGCGCAATTCGGATCTTTCCAATCTTTCGGTTCCCAGCGGCGCCACCAGGCGGGGATACGACGCTTCGGCGGCGGCCTCCTCCTCGCGCCGGGTGCGGGCCTCGCGCCGCCGCAGCCGGTCCAGGGCCCGCGAGCGGGCCAGCATCAGCAGCCAGCTGCGCGGCGTCGAGCGGCCCGGCTCGTAGCGGCCGGCCTGCTGCCAGACCTGGAGGAACACCTCCTGCAGGACCTCCTCCGCCTCGCCGCGCGCGCCCAGCATGCGAAAAAGGTTGCCAAGCACCACGGCCGAGTGCAGGTCGAAAAAGCGCGCGAAGGACTCCTGGTCGCCGGCGGCGATGCGCCCCAGAAGGTAGGAGTCTTCGAGCTCGCGGACGTCCATGGCGCTGGTTCCGTGCACCCCGTTCGGTTCTGCCTGGCCGCCGCGCATCATGCGCCCCGTGCCGGTTACCGGGCAGCTCCGCCCGGCAGGGCGAAGGTCAGCGACGCCCAGAAGCTCTCCCAGTCGGCGCCCGAGCCCGGCGGCGCGGCGATCATGTGCACCGCCTTGATCAGCCAGACGCCGGACGCGCCGAGCGGCAGGCGCGCGCGCCCCTGCGCATCGGTGCGCGCCGCCACCTGGAGCGGCGGCCGCAGCGGGCTGGAGCGGCGGTCCGGCGGCGGCTTCCGCACCGCGCTCACCTTCGCGCCTGCCAGCGGCCGGCCGCCGTACAGCAGGCGGACCGGCAGCTCCTGGCCGGGGCCCAGGGCGTAGGGGTTGGCCTCCGCCACCAGCTCCAGGGTGAGCCCGAGCGGCATCAGCAGGCGCCGCGCCCCGGTGGCGCCGGCCGCGGAGCTGCCTCCCACCGCGATCAGCGACTTGGCGCAGCGGGAGAATATCTCTTTTGCCGGCGCGCCGCTCCTGCCGGCGCGCGCGCGCTGCGCGCTCACCGCCTCCAGCCCCTCCTCGGCGAGGTACTTCTCGAATTTCGCGGCGTCGAGCTGCACCGCGGCGTGGCCGCTGGCATAGACCAGCTCGTAGAGGCCGGCCGGGCCGGTCACCAGGAAGCCCGCGGGGTCGGTGTCGGGAATGCCCGGGATCGGCTCCTCGCCGCCCGCCGCGCCCGCGGCGGCGCCGCCGTCGCCGCGGAGCACCGCGAAGCGCCGCAGCAGCTGCGGATCGCGCGGGAAGGGATCGCCCTCGAACAGCTGGCCGATGAACAGCCGCACCCCCAGGCGCACGCCCGGCGCCGGGGTGAACGACGACGGCTCGATCCACAGGTCGTGGGCGCTGGCGCCGAGCGTGCCGGCCAAGGCCAACGCGACGGCGCAATGAGCGGCTCTGCTTGCCATCCCTGCTCCCATGCTCGCGATCTTCCTATCCTATTTCTTATTCTATGCGCTGTGGATCCGGCTGCCGCCGGGCTGCATGTCCGCTTTGCCGCGGCGCCGCCGTCCGCCATCCGCCATCCGCTCCTCCGGCCGGCGGCCCGGGGGAAGCGGCGCGGCGCCTCTCCCCCCGGGCCCCGGTGACCCGCGGGCCGCGGATCACCGGGCGACGGCCCGCGCGGGTCCTCCCCCCATGCCGCGGGGGCTGCGGAGCCCGACCCGGCCGGACCTAGCTGCCGTTCTTGGTCAGGCCGTTGCCGTTGGGCCCCAGCGGGCCGTTGGGCGAGCCGGGGAAGGGATCCTTGAGGTATGGGAACGTGGCGTCGAACTGGCTGACGTCGTTGAGCGTGCCGTCGGTGAACGGCAGGTTGCCCGAGGGCGCGTCGGAGGGGTTGCAATAGACGCCGGGGAACGCCACGCACAGCACGCCCATCGCCACCCGCAGCTCGATGTCCACCACGTCGTCGCCCGGCCGGCGGCCGTTGGGGAAGCCGGCGTTGTCGCCGCCCAGCACGCCCAGATTGCTCTGGCTGGCCGGCGCGGCCGGCGCGGTGGCGGTGTTGAGCCGCAGCATCTCCGCCGGACCGCCGAGCTGGTTCAGGCCGCCCACGCCGGTGAGGAAGGCCGCCACCAGATCCTTGCGCGGGAAGTTGGTGGGCGCCTGGACGCCGGCGGCGCCGAACAGCAGCTGCAGCACGGCGGGGAGCGTCGGATTGGTGACGTAGGCGGCGAACTGGGCGTCGCCGCTGGGCTGGCTGGCGTTGAACCTGTTCTTGTCCTGGAGCCCGATGACCACCTCGTTGACCAGCGGCGCGCCGAGCCGCGACACCTGCACCAGGTCGCCGCTCTGATTGGCGTCGCGGAAGTCCGGGGAGCTCGACAGCACCCGGTCGCGCGGCAGCCATGCCGTGGTCCAGCCGCCGATCACCGTGCTGCCCGAGCTCACCAGGCAGCTCGCCGGCACCTCCAGCGCGAAGGTGGTGACGTTCTTGTCGGCCAGGGTGTTGGGCTCGGCGTCGCGGTCGCCCAGCGGATTGCCGATGTTGACCAGGTCGAAGACCTCGCCCAGGTTGACGGCGAACCCGTCGTGGCGCTGGCCGACGAAGACGCGGCCGGTGCCGCTGCAGCCCGGGATGTTGATGGTGTGGATGAAGCTCGCCGCGTAATCGTGGTAATTGGGGACCGACTTGTTGCCGATGTTGTCGATCGGCTTGCCGAAGCGGGCCGCGCCGCTGGCCGCGTCGGTAGCGTAGCCCGAGGACGTGGGGTGCGCCAGCGCGCCGTGGATGACGTTGATGGTGTAGCTCTCCTCGACGTTCTGCGAGGCGTCGCCGCCGGCGCCGGCGGCGATCTGGCCGACGTTGACGAAGGGCACCGACACCATCTGGCCGCCCACCGGCAGCGCGATGTTCTTGAACAGCTGGCGCACGCGGAACTGAAAGGTGAGGCTTTCGGTGCCGTTGCCGGTGTTGTCGACGTGGATGTCATAGGTGGCATCCGGGTCGAGGGTGAAGAAATTGGGGCCGCCGTAGGCGTCCTGCAGGGGCACGTAATTGGCGATGAAGGTCACGTAGCCGCCGCGCCCCGCCTCATAGCTGTTGAACATGTAAAAATCGGTGCCGTCCACCTTCGGCATCTTGGTGATGCCCGGCGCCTCGCGATGGCTGGACGCCTGCGCCGCCGGCGCCGCCGCCAGCAGCACGGCCACGGCGGCGAAGACCAGCAGCCCGTTGCGAATCCCACGACGTTGCATGGCGAATCCTCCTCTCGTGCAGTCGATCGATCTTGCGGCGAATCTGCGCTTCCCTTTTCACACAACTTCAGTACGGGCGGTGAGCGCCGGCGGATGACCGGCGGCGCCAGGCGGCCAGGCGAGGGAGGCGGTTGGCGCCGCCGCTCGCCGGCGGCGGGCGGCGGACGGCGGACGGCGGCGGGCGGGAGATGGCAGCGGGGTTACAATGCGCGGATGAGCGCACCACGGATTCCTCCCGGCAAGCCCCCCGCGACCGGCCGCAGCGAGGGCCGCGCGCCCGATGCGTTGCGCCCGTGCCGCATCGAGATCGACGTGCTCAAGTTCGCCGAGGGGTCGGCGCTGATCGAGCTCGGCCTGACGCGCGTGCTGGTCGCCGCCAGCGTCGAGGCGCGGGTGCCGGGCTTCCTCAAGGAGAGCGGCCGCGGCTGGGTGACCGCCGAGTACTCGATGCTGCCGCGCGCCACCCACACCCGCACCGCGCGCGAGGTGTCGCAGGGGCGGCCGTCCGGCCGCACCGCCGAGATCCAGCGGCTGATCGGCCGCAGCCTGCGGGCGGTGGTGGACACCCGCGCCCTGGCCGACCGCACGCTCACCGTGGACTGCGACGTGCTGCAGGCCGACGGCGGCACGCGCACCGCCGCCATCACCGGCGCCTACGTGGCGATGGCGCTCGCGCTCGGCCGCCTGCTGCTGAGCGGCGACCTCAGGAGCTGGCCGCTCACCGGCCAGGTGGCCGCGGTGTCGGTCGGCGTCGTCGGCGGCGTCCCGCTCCTCGACCTGGAGTACGAGGAGGACCGCGACGCCGAGGTGGACATGAACGTCGTCGGCACCGCCGCGGGCGCGCTGGTCGAGGTGCAGGGCACGGGAGAGCGGCGCAGCTTCGAGCGCCGCGAGATGGACTCGCTGCTCGACCTCGCCCTGGGAGGGATCGCGCGGCTGGCCGCGGCACAGAGCGCCGCGGTCGCGCCGCTCATGCAGGAGGTCGAGGAGGTGCGGGCGCGCGGCACGCGGCGCCCGGCGCCCCCCAAGCCCGAGCGCGACCTGTGGGGCCCGCCGGGCTGACCTCTACAGGACGGTGCCGCTCAGCTCCACCTCGATCACCGGCGCCTTCGGGCTGTCGGTGTGGAGCGTCAGCTTGCTGTGGAAGGGGCCCTTCGGCATGCCGGGGTTGAGCGTCAGGCGCACGGCGTACTCGCGCCCCTCCTCGAGCGGCTCCACCTTGGCCTCCATCCCCTGACCGAGCGGGTCGGCGCCGGTCACCTTGATCGGCTCGGTGGCGAAGTTGCGCACGTCGAGGGCGCGGCGCAGCGGCTCCTTGACCTCCACCTGGCCGAAGTCGGCCTTGGGCGGGGTCACCGCCAGCACCGGCCGCACGAAGCCGGAGACCGGGATCTCGACCAGCTTCTGCTTGGGGTGGGTGGTGTGCACCGTGACGTAGCCGGCGATCGGCCCGACCGGCGCGTCGTTCGACATCAGCATCTCGACCCGCCACTGGCGGACCTTGACGTCGGGCAGGCGCTCCCCCTCCTGGGCCTCGCGGAAGCTCACCGTGAGGTAGGGGAACGGCGAGTCGACCTTGACGATGTCCATCGGCAGCCCGTCCGGGGCGTAGAGCGTCTGGACGATGTTGCCCTCCTTCTGCTCGCCGCGCACCGTGACGTAGCGGGCGTAGCCCGGCTTGACCGCGATGTAGGGCTCGACCTTGGCGCGCACGGTGAGCTCGATCTGCGGCGTGTCGGGGTCGTTGGTGTAGACCGTGACCCCCTTGGCGATCGGGCCGGTGAAGGTGACGGTGTCCACCGAGACGTGTACCTTGCCGGTCTGGCCGGGCGCGATCGACCTGTCGTAGCTGGCGACGGTGCAGCCGCAGGCCGCCTTGACGTCGGTGATCGCGAGCGGCGCCCGGCCGTCGTTGCGGATCTCGAAGTCCTGGGTCACCTTGTCGCCCTTGGCGACGGTTCCCACGTCCTTGATCGGGTCCACGGCCACCGCCTTGCCGTGCGCCACCGTCGCCCCGGTGGGGCGGCCCGGGCCGGCCGGCGCCGCGGCCGCGGCGGCCGGGGAGAGCGACAGGGACAGCGTGAGAATGGCACCGAGTGCCAAAATGGCTGAGGCGGAAGGATGCTTCATGATCGGTGACTCCTTGTGCGCGAACCGTTGACGCTGACCGGCAATGCTACACTCGGCCCCCGCTGCCGAGAAGACCACGGCCATGCAGCCCGAGCGACTCGAACTCTATCTGGTGGCAATTGGCGGAACCGGCATGGCGCCGCTCGCGTGCCTTTTGCAAGAGCAGGGCCATTCCGTGCGCGGCGCCGACGGGCCGCTCTACCCGCCGATGAGCACCCTGCTCGAGCGCGCCAGCATCCACCCCTTCGTCGGCTACGACGCCGCCCACCTGGAGCCGCGGCCCGACCTGGTGGTGGTGGGCAACGCGGTGCGCCGCGACAACCCCGAGGCGGCGGCGGCCGAGCGGCTGGGCCTGCCGCTGCTGTCGATGCCGCAGGCGCTCGCCCGCTTCTTCCTCGCCGGCCGCCGGCCGCTGGTGGTGGCCGGCACGCACGGCAAGACCACGACCACCGCCATGGCCGCCTGGGTGTACAGCCGCTGCGGCCAGGAGCCCGGCTACCTGATCGGCGGCGCGCCGCGCGGCCTGGCCGGCAGCTTCGCCGCCGGCCGGGGCGAGCGCTTCGTGGTCGAGGGCGACGAGTACAACGCCGCCTACTTCGACCGCGGCGCCAAGTTCCTGCACTACCAGGCCGAGACGCTGATCCTCACCAGCGTCGAGCACGACCACGCCGACCTCTACCCCACCCCCGAGGCGCTGCGCGCCGCCTACGCCCGGCTCATCGGCCAGCTCCCGGCGAGCGGGCTGCTCGTCGCCTGCGGCGACACCGAGGAGGTGCGCGCGCTGGCGCGCCGGGCCCCCTGCCGCACCCTCCTCTACGGCCTCGGCGCCGGCAACGACGTGCGGCCCGCGGGGAGCATCGAGGCGGGCCCGGGCGGCAGCCGCCTGCGGGTCGCCGACGGCGAGGACGGAGGGGAGATCGCGCTGCCGCTCGCCGGCAGCCACAACGTCGCCAACGCCCTGGCGGTCTGGGCGGCGGCGCGCCGCGACGGGCTCGCCGCCGCGGCGGTGGCCGCCGCCCTGGCGGAGTTCCAGGGGGTCAAACGGCGGCTCGAGGAGCTGGGCACGGTGCGCGGGGTGACGGTGGTGGACGACTTCGCCCACCATCCGACCGCGGTCGGCAAGACGCTCGCCGCGCTGCGCCAGCGCTACCCCGGCCGCCGGCTGGTGGCGCTGTTCGAGCCGCGCAGCCTGACCGCCGGCCGGACGATGTTCGACGGCGCCTACCGCGAGGCGTTCGCCGCCGCCGACCGGGTGCTCTTCGCCCCCACCTTCCACGCCGGGCGGCTCGCCGACGGCGAGCGGCTCGACTTCGGCGCCCTGGCGGCGGCGCTCACCGCCGGCGGCGTCCCGGCGGCGCGCGGCGCCTCGACCGACGAGCTGCTCGCGCGGGCGGTGGCGGAGAGCCGCCCCGGGGACGTCCTGGCGACCATGTCCTCGGGCTCCTTCGACGGCCTGCCGCGGCGGCTGGTG
>JASLEW010000363.1 GCA_030150965.1 Thermoanaerobaculia bacterium
CAGCAGGCCGGTGCCGGCCGCCAGCTCCTCGGGAGTCGGACGGCGCGCCACGACGGTGGCGCCGATGACCGCCACCAGCAGCAGCAGGCCGACGATCTCGAAGGGCAGGAGGTACTCGGTGAACAGCTCCTGGGCGAGCCCGGTGAGCGACACCAGCTCCACGCTGAGCGGCGGGGTGGCGGCGCCGCCGGCCAGCCCCTGGCGCAGCGCCAGCGCCAGCATGCCGGCGAAGACCGCGCCGCCCAGGATGGCGGTGGCGAGCTGCGCGCGGTGGCCGCCCGCGCTGCCCTCCTCGCGGCCGATGTTGAGCAGCATGATGACGAAGAGGAACAGCACCAGGATGGCGCCGGCGTAGATCAGCAGCTGCAGCGTGGCGATGAACGGCGCGCCGAGCAGCACGAACAGCACCGCCACGGCGAACAGCGTCAGCACCAGGCTGAGCGTCGAATAGATCGGGTTCCGGTGCGCCACCACCACCAGCGCCGAGCCCAGCGCCAGCAGCGCGAAAAGGGCGAAGACCGCCGTTTCCATACTCGAGCGTCCCCCTCAGAGCACTCCGGCCAGGGTCAGCGCCGCCACCAGCAGCAGGTTGAAGATGGCCAGCGGCAGCAGCACCTTCCAGCCCAGCCGCATCAGCTGGTCGTAGCGGAAGCGCGGGAACGTCCACCGCACCCAGACGAAGAAGGCCAGGAAGGCCGCCACCTTGCCGAACAGCACCGCGAGCCCCACCGCCACCGCCGGGAAGCCGTGCAGATGCAGCCCCGGCAGCGTCCAGCCGCCGAAGTAGAGCGTCACGCCGAGCGCCGAGAGCGAGGTCATGGCGATGTACTCGGACATGAAAAAGGTTGCAAAGCGCATCGCGCTGTACTCGGTGTGGAAGCCCGCCACCAGCTCCGACTCCGCCTCCGGCAGGTCGAAGGGCAGCCGGTTGGTCTCGGCGAAGGCGGCGACCAGGAAGACCAGGAAGCCGATGATCTGCGGCAGCACGTTCCACGGATGGCGGTTCTGGTACTCGACCACGTCGGCGAGCTGGAAGGAGCCGACCGGCACCACCACCGCCACCACCGCCAGGGTCAGCGCCAGCTCATAGGAGATGAGCTGCGCCGAGGCGCGCATCGAGCCGAGGAGCGAGTACTTGTTGTTCGAGGCGTACCCCGCCATGACCAGCGAGTAGACGCCGAGGCTGGCGAGGGCGAGGAAGAGCAGCACCCCGGTCTCGGCCGGGGCGATCACCATCGAGTAGAGGTGGCCGCGGAAGACCACGTCCGGGCCGAAGGGGATGACCACGAAGGTGGTGAGCGCGGGCAGCAGGCCCAGGACCGGCGCCATCAGGTAGAGCGGCCGGTCGACGGCCGACGGCGTCAGGTCCTCCTTGAACATGAACTTGAGCGCGTCGGCGAGCGCCTGGAAGAGGCCGAGCGGGCCCAGGCGGTTGGGGCCCGGCCGGTCCTGCATCAGGGCGCTGCCGCGGCGCTCCACCCACACCATGACCGGCACCACGTTGAGCAGGATGCCGAGCGCCACCGCGAGCTTGGCGAGCGTCCCGATGAAATCGGCCATGTGGCGGTCTCTCCCTTGCTTTCCCGTTCGCTGGCGCGCGCTGGGCCGTGGGACGCCGGCTCAGATGCCGGTCGCGGTGCCTTCCGGCATCGCCGGATGGGCCTGCGGGATGGCCTCGGCCGCCGGCACGTCGAGCTCGGCGCCGGTCGCCGGCAGGTGGTGCCAGGAGAGGCCGGCGAAGGCCGGGATCTCGCTCGCCAGGCGGTCGAAGGCCGCGGGCGCGGTGAGGTCGGCCCAGCGCGCGTCGTAGCGCGCCAGCAGCTCGGCCAAGGCCTCGACCGCCGGCCGCGCCTGGCCGGGCGGCGGGAAGGCGCGCTCGAAGCGCTGCACCCGCCACTCGACGTTGACGAAGGTGCCGTCCTTCTCGGCGTGGGTGGCGACCGGCAGGGCGACGTCGGCGGCCTGGGCGAGGGGGGAGTCGGCCCAGCCGAAGACGATCAGCACCCGCGCGCGGCGCAGCCGGGCGACGGCCGCCGGATCGTAGGCGGCGGCGCCGAAATCGCTGTCGCAGACCACCAGGACGGCGCAGCGCGAGGCGCCGTCGCCGGCGAGCAGGCTCTCGGCGTCGATGATCGTGGGCGCCGGAGCCGGCGTTCGGCCCGCGGAGGGAGCGGCGGGCGCGGCGGGCGCGCCGGTAGGAGCGGGCGCGGCGAGGCCGGCCAGCTCGGCGCCGCGGCGGTTGGGCGCCGCCTCGTGACCGGTCACCCCGCCCTGGAGGTTGGGGATGTGGTGCGTCGGCCCGTCGTCCACCGCCACCGACCGGTGCGGCGTGCCGGCGACCGCGGCGAGCTGGGCGAAGAGGTACGCCTCCTCGGTGGTGAGGAAGCCCGAGCCGAGGAAGGCGACGGCGCCGTCGGCGCTCTTGCTGCGCAGGTGCCGCGCCACCAGGTCGAGCGCCTCCTTCCACGATACCGGAGCGGGTGGCGCCGGCGCCGCGGCGCGGGCCGGTGCGGGGGCCGGCGGCGCCTGGAGGTCGGGGCGCGGCATCATCGGCACGGTGGTCCCGGCGGCCCCCACGTCATGCCGCACGCGCGGCGCGGCGAGGCGCGGCGGCCCGGCCGGGGCGCGGTAGCGCTCGAAGCTGGCGCGGCCGAGGTCGCACATCCAGTAGTCGTTGACGTCCGGGTTGAAGCGCGGCTTGTAGCGCTTGATCACGCCGCGGCGGTGCTCGATGCTGATGTTGCAGCCCACCTCGCAGCCGGTGCAGAGCGACGGCTTCTTCTCCAGGTAGAAGACGCGCTCACCTCCACCCGCTTCCGCTTCGCCGAGCGCGTCTTCTACCTGGAGAAG
>JASLEW010000370.1 GCA_030150965.1 Thermoanaerobaculia bacterium
GCCGGCGGCCACCACGGCACCCCTGGGGGCGCCACCGGAGCCAGCGGCGCTCTCGGAGCCAGCGGCGCCAGCGGCGCTGTCGGAGCCGGCGGTGCCAGCGGCGCCGCCGGAGCCAGCGGTATCCTTCGCGCCCTCGGCATCGCCGGCGCCGTCGGCCCCCCCGGTGCCGGCGGCGCCGCCCGCGGGCTGGTTCGGCGGCGGCACCGTGCCGGGTGGGGAGGGAGGCGACGGCGGCCGGTGATCGAGCCGGATGGCGGCGGCCGCAACCGGCACGGCATTTGCTGCCCGCACCCAAAGGCAGTTCCGCGGCGGCCGGCGTGTGCCATTACGGCATGGCGGGGTGCGCCGGCGGCCGACCGCCGCTAGCCCTCGTGGTGCTCGTGGCTATGGGAGAGCGAATTCCGGGATGGGTGTGATCCCCCTGCTGCTTCTTCAGATTCAGCCCACCGCTCCGGCCCAGGGCCAGGGGCTCTTCGAGTTCTTCACCGAATCGGGTCCGATCGCCAAGCTCATCCTCGGCATCCTGGCCCTGTTCTCCCTCGTCTCCTGGGCGATCATGCTGGGCAAGGCGTACCAGATGAGCCGCGCCGCGCGCCAGAGCCGCGAGTTCCTGGAGGCGTTCCACCGCAGCCACCGCTTCAGCGAGGTCAACGCCCTGGCCAACCGGCTGCGCGCCTCGCCGCTCGTCGGCATCTTCCAGGCCGGGTACGCCGAGATCGACAGCCAGATCAAGAGCGCCCAGGAGGGCGAGCCGCAGGCCGAGCGGCGCGGGTACCGCATCACCTCGCTCGCCGCCCTGGAGCGCACCCTGGAGCGGGCCGCCGGCATCGAGCTGCGCAGCGTCGCCCGCTGGACGCCGTTCCTCGCCACCACCGCATCGGCCTCGCCGTTCATCGGCCTGTTCGGCACGGTGTGGGGGATCATGGTGGCGTTCCGCGACATCGGCAGCAGCGGCTCGACGTCGATCGTCACCGTGGCGCCCGGCATCGCCGAGGCGCTGATCAACACCGCCGCCGGGCTCGGCGCCGCCATCCCGGCGCTCATCGGCTACAACTACTTCGCCCACAGCGCCCGGCAGCTGCGGGCGAGGATGGAGGACTTCGTCAGGGAGTTCCTCAACCTGGCGGAGCGCAACTTCACCTAGGGTGCCCGGCGATGCCGCGGCGGACGCACCGCCGCGGCTCCCCGGGGACCCCGGGAGCGGAGCGGCCATGGCCTTCAACCTGCGCGACGAACAGGACGACGTGCTGGGCGACATCAACGTCACGCCGCTCGTGGATGTGATGCTCGTGCTGCTGATCATCTTCATGGTGGCCACGCCGATGCTGCACCAGGGCATCCAGGTCGCCCTGCCGCGCGCCGAGGCGCGAAACCTGCCGTTCAAGGCCCAGGACCCGCTGGTGGTGTCGATCCGCCGCGACGGCGAGATCTTCCTCCGCGACACCCGGGTGGACCTGGGCGAGCTCGCCGGACGGCTCAAGGAGCAGCTCGCCGGGCGCGGCGACGACACGGTGTTCGTCAAGGGCGACCGCGACGTCCCCTACGGCCGGGTGATCGAGGTGCTCGACCGCCTGCACCGCGAGGGCATCGTGCACGTCGGCATGGTGACCGAGCGGCCGGCGAAGCGGACGCGGAGCTCCTGAGTGGCGGACGCGGTCGAGCAGCTCCTGGCGGAACGCGAGCGGCGCGCGCGCTCCGGAGCGGCGGTGGCCAGCTTCGGCGCCGCCCTGCTGCTGCACGCGGCGCTGCTCGCGCTCATCATCCTGCTGCCCCGCCTGACCCCACCCCCGCCGCCGCTCGACTTCGTGGCGGTGCAGGTGGTGCCGGCGCAGCGGCTGGGCGGCGAGCGGCCCGTCCGCCAGGAGCGGCAGGTGGCGACCGCGCCGAAGCCGCCGGCACCTCCCCCACCGCCGCCCCGGCAGGCGGCGCCCAAGGAGGAGCCGCCGGCGCCGCCGCGCTCGCCGGACGCGCCGGTGCTGCCGCGCCAGGCGTCGCCGCCCACGCCCAAACCGCCGCAGAAGCCGCCCAAGCCCGAGAAGCCGAGACCCGAGCCGCCCGACACCCGCGTCGACCCGACCACCCGGCCCAAGGTCCTGCCGCCGCCGCGCGAGCTGCTCGCCCAGCGGCTGGCGCACGAGCCGGCCGCCGCCACGCCGCCGGCGCCCACCCCCGGCCTGCCGGGCGCCGCCACCGGCCAGGCGGGGGCCAAGGCCGACGTCGGCTCCTCGATCACCGCGCTCGACAATCCCGATTTCACCTACGACTACTACATCGCGCAGCTGGTGTCGCGCATCGACCAGAACTGGATCCGCCCGCCGGTGGGCTCGGGCGTGCACGCGGTGCTGTCGTTCCGCATCCGCATGGACGGCAGCATCGCCGGGCTCGCCGTGCGGCAATCCTCCAGCCTCGACGCCTTCGACCTGGCCGCCGTGCGGGCGGTGCAGAACGCCGCGCCGTTCCCGCCCCTGCCGCGGGCCTACACGCTCAACCACGATTCGGTCGGCGTCAACGTGACCCTGCGCTGAGGCGCGTGCGCCCACCCGGCCCCGACCGCCGCGACCCTTCCGAGGTGCCATGAAACCGAGACCGAAAGCGATCCACCTGGCGTGCGGCACCCTGCTGCTGACCTGCCTCCTGGCCTCCGGCCTCAGCCTGGCGGGCGCCGCCGTGCAGGCGGACCAGGCGCCGCCACCGCCCGGCGGCACCGTCCCCGGCACGCCGGGCGCCGCCGCGCCCAATCAGGCCGGCGGCGCCGCCGGCCCAGGCCAGCTTCCGCCCACCATCAACATCGAGATCAACCGCGGCCAGCGGCCGAAGATCAAGCTCGCCATCCCCGCCTTCCGCCCCGGCGCGCTCAACGCCGAGATGACGCCGCCGTCCCACGAGCTCGAGGAGACGGTGCGCGCCGACCTCGACTTCTCCGGCTACTTCGAGATCCAGGGTCCGGAGGCGTTCGCGGCGGCGCACCTGTCCGGCGACCTGGAGCACGACCTGCCGTCGTTCCGCTCCCAGGGCAACGAGGTGGTGCTGCTCGGGGCCACCCACGCGGAGGAGGACAAGCTGGTCTTCGAGGGGCAGCTGATCGACGCCGGCAGCGGCAAGACCATCCTCGCCAAGCGCTACCGCGGCAAGCCGAGCGTCACCCGGCGCATGGCCCACACCTTCTCCAACGAGGTGATCCTCTACCTGACCGGCTCGCAGGGCATCGCCCTCTCCGAGATCGCCTTCACCTCCGACCGCACGGGCGAGGGGCGCAAGGAGATCTTCATCATGGATTACGACGGGCACAACCAGCGGCGGGTGACCAATCACCGGTCCACCTCGATGTCGCCGGCCTGGAGCCCGAGCGGCGACGCCATCGCCTACACCTCGTTCCTCGGCGGCTATCCGAGCGTCTACGTCGCCGACCTGGTCTCCGGCCGCAAGCGGGCGCTGGTCACCTCCGGCACGCTCAACATCTCGCCCACCTGGTCGCCCGACGGCGGCCAGATCGCCTTCGCCCGCTCGCTCGAAGGCAACGTCGAGATCTTCACCTGCGACAAGAACGGCGGCGGCCTGCGGCGGCTGACCAACTCGCCGGCCATCGACACCAACCCGGCCTGGAGCCCGAAGGGCAACCTCATCGCCTTCACCTCCAGCCGCGCCGGCAACCCGCACATCTACGTCATGGACCCGGACGGCGCCGACCTGCGCCGCGTCAGCTTCGAGGGCACCTACAACGACGGCGCGGCATGGAGCCCCGACGGCGAGCGCATCGCCTACACCAGCCGGCGCGACGGCGTGTTCCAGATCGCGGTGGTGAACGTGGCGACGCTCGACACCAAGGTGCTGACCGCGGGCGAAGGCGGCAACGAGTCGCCGGCCTTCTCGCCCGACGGGCGCAAGATCGTCTTCACCTCGCGCCGCAGCGGCGTCAAGCAGCTCTACGTCATGGACGCCGCGTCCGGCGCCAACGTCCGCCAGCTGACCGATGCCGGCAGCAACGACATGGCCGACTGGTCGCGGCAGAACCTGGAGAAATGAGGCGTCGCGCCGGTCTGCTATATTTCAACCGCCGGGGCACGGCCGGCATCCGAGGGTGCAAGGCGGGCCGCCGTGCAGCGCCGGCCCCCCTGAGCGAGAGAGGAGAAGCACATGTCCCGCAAGCGCTTGATCTGGATGGTGGTGCCGTTGCTGCTGACCGTCCTCTACGGCTGCCCGAAGAAGAAGCCGGCCACCGCGCCGGCGGACCTCAACGTCGAGACCACCACCGTGCCGCCGCCGTCGGGATCGACGACGACCGACGTGCAGCCGCCGCGCGAGCCGGCGGCCCGCTCCGACCAGACGGAGGATCCGCTGCTGTCGGAGGACATGAAGCTCGTCAACGACGAGCTGCGCCGCCGCGGCTTCAGCTCGGACGTGTACTTTGCCTACGACGAGAGCGCCCTCAACGACGACGCCCGCGCCAAGCTGTCGCGCAACGCCGAGCTGCTCAAGGCCCAGGCGCGCTTCAACCTGACCATCGAAGGGCACTGTGACGAGCGCGGCACGGCCGAGTACAACCTCGCCCTGGGCGAGCGCCGCGCCAACGCGGTGCGGGGCTACCTGGGCTCGCTCGGCGTCGGCACCGAGCGCATGCGCACGCTGAGCTACGGCTCGGAGCGGCCGGTCTGCACCGAGCACGAGGAGAGCTGCTGGTCGCAGAACCGCCGCGCCCACATGGTCATCACCGGGCGCTCCAACCAGGGCTGAGCCGGCATGCTCAGGATGCGGACCCGCCGCCCGGCGCCGACGACCTGGCCGCCCCGGCCGACCCGAGCGGATCGGCCGGCCCAACCATTCCCGGCGGCCCGGGCGGCCCGCAGGGCCCCGGCGGCGCTGACGGCGCCGGCCGCCCTGGCCACCCTGGCCACCCTGGCTACGGTCGCGCTGCTCGCGGCCGGCTGCGTGTCGTCGTCGGACATCGAAGGTCTGCACACGCAGCTCTCCGACGTCCAGCGCCAGGTGCTGGAGGTGCAGAAGCAGGCCTCGAGCAAGCAGGAGGTCGAGAGCCTGGAAGCGTCGGTCGGCAAGCA
>JASLEW010000959.1 GCA_030150965.1 Thermoanaerobaculia bacterium
GCCGACCGGCAGGTCGGAGTCGAGGCGCAGGAGAAGGGGCGGCGGCGCGCCTGGCGTCGCCCCGCCCGCCGCCACCGCCTCGCCCGGCGCCGCCGCGGCCTCGCCGAGCGCCACCTTGACGATGTGGGCCGGATCGTCGCCACGCAGGGCGAGGAAGCCGGCGACGCCCGGCCGCGCCGCGTAGGCGGCCCAACCTTCGCGCGCCTGCCGGGCGTAGGCCAGCACCTCGTCCCAGGTGGTGCGGGTGCGGTGGCCGAGGCCCGGCAGGTCGATCTCGATCGCCCGGGCCTGTCGGCTCCGGTCCCCGGCTGCGACGGCGAGCGGCGAAAAGGTGGCCCGCAGGCGCAGGTCGATGGCCGCCACCAGCGCCGGGCGGCCGTAGACCACCGCGTGCTCGCCCATCAGGATGAGCTTCCCCGGGGTCGAGACGGCGACCGCGGGCAGCGGGCGGCCCACCGCCGGCGTCACTCAGGCCGGCAGCGGTTTCGGACCCGGCGTCTCGATGCCGCGTCCCAGCTTCTCGTGCGCCCGCGCCAGGTCCTGCGAGGTGAAGGCGGCCATCAGCGACAGCTCGCCGGCGAGCACGATCGCCCCCAGGATCTCGGCCAGCCGGCGGGTCGCCTCGCCCCGCCGCAGCGGGTCGGCCGAGACGCCGAGCACCGCCAGCGCCTCGCGCTGGGTGTCGAGCGCGGTGCCGCCCCCCACCGCGCCGAGCGGCACGTCCGGCAGGAAGACGGAGGCGAAGACGCCCTCGTGGCCGCGCGGCTCGATGCAGGTCACCCCGAGCGACCCCTCGACGACGTGCGCCGGGTCCTGGCCGGTGGCGATGAAGAAGGCGGCCAGGACGTTGGCGTAATGGGCGTTGAAGCCCAGCGAGCCGGCGGCGATCGAGCCCAGCATGTTCTTGCGGTACTGCACCTCGACCAGGTCGCGGGCATTGGTCTTGAGGTTGTGGTGCAGGACCGGCGCCTCGAGCAGGATCTCGGCGTAGATGCGCTTGCCGCGCCCCTCGTGGAAGTTGATCGAGGCCGGCTTCTTGTCCACGCAGTAGTTGCCGGACAGGCCGATGCAGGCCACGCCGGTCGCCGGCTCGATGAGGTCCGACACCACCCGGTCGCAGGCGATGGTCGCCATGTTCATCCCCATGGCGTCGCCGGAGTCGAAGCGGAAGCGCAGGAACACCGTGGTGCCGAAGGCGAAGGGGCGCACCTCCAGGAGCTTGAGGTAGCTGCTGGTGGCCTCGGTCACCCGCCGCACGTCCTCGTAGTGGTCCTGGATCCAGCGCAGGAAGTTCTGGGTCTGGACGATGCCCGAGGTGCGGAAGACCGGCGCCCGGGTCATGCCGACGTCCTCGACGCGGACCACCGCTCCGCCGGCTTCGCGGATCGCCGAGCAGCCGCGGTTGGTGCTGGCGACCAGCGCCGCCTCGGTGGTGGCGAGCGGCACGTAGACCTCGCCGTCGATGTGGTTGCCGCGCACCCGCAGCGGACCGCAGATGCCCATCGGGATCTGCGCCACGCCGATGAAGTTCTCGCAGTTGCGGCGCGAGGCGCGGGTGACGTCGAGCGAGTGATGCGCGATGTTGCTGAGCGGCGTCCGGGTCATCTCCTCCAGGGCGCGGCGGCGGATCTCCGCCGCCTCCTCCGCCGGGAGGTCCTTCGGCAGCTCATGGAAACGGCGCTCCCCGGCGGCGAGCGAGCGGACCAGCTCGGCCCGCGTCAGGGGGGCGGCGGCGACGGCGGCGGTGTTCATGACGTTGGTCATCTCACGACCCTTTGCGAAGCTCGACTTGGCGCAGCTCCGCGAGCGTTTTCACCCCTAGGCAGAACATGCAGATCTTCAGCTCCAGCACGGTCTTCTCGATCTTCTGATGCACCTTCTCGGGCGACTCGGTCGCCGGCTGCAGGAACGGGAACGCCATCCCCGCGAGGTCCGCGCCGAGCGCCACGGCCTTCGCGACGTCCAGGCCGTTGCGCAGGCCGCCGCTGCCGATCACCGTCAGCCCGCCCACCGCCGCCACCTGCTGGATGGACAGCGGGGTCGGAATTCCCCACCCTGCAAAGACCTCTCCCAGGGCGAGGTCGCCGGCCCGCTGCGCCTCGATGCGCGCCCAGCTCGTGCCGCCCACGCCGGCGGTATCGACGATGCTCACGCCCTGGTCCGCCAGGTCGCGGGCGGTCGCGCCGGAGATGCCGCAGCCGATCTCCTTGACCACCACCGGCACCGGCAGGGCGCGCACGATCTGGCCGATCTTCGGCAGCAGCCCGGCAAAGTTGCGCTGCCCCTCCGGCTGTATGGCTTCCTGCAGCGGGTTGAGGTGCAGGATCAGGGCGTCGGCCCCGATCATGTCGACCGCGGCCTGGCAGGCGGCGGCGCCCAGCCCGTAGTTGAACTGCACGACGCCCAGGTTGGCGAGCAGGGGGACCGAGGGGGCGGCCTCGCGGACCCGGAACGTATCAGCTTTTGCCGGATCTTCCAACGCCTTGCGCTGCGAGCCCAGGGCGACGGCGATGCCGGCGCGCTCGGCGCCGGCGGCGAGGTTGCGGTTGATCACCCCCGCCGCCTCGGTGCCGCCGGTCATCGAGGAGATCAGCAGCGGCGCGGCGAGGCGCCGGCCGAGGAACGAGACCGACACGTCGATGTCGGCGAAATCGATCTCGGGCAGCGCGGCGTGGCTGAAGTGGTAGTCGTCGAAGTAATTGACGCCGAGCTGCATGCGCTGCTCGAGCGCGAGGCGGATGTGCTCGGCCTTGCGGTCGCGTTCGAGCAGCGACGGCACCTCCGGCTCCGCACCGGCGCCGGCGCCGGCGGCCGCGGCGGTATCGGCTGGCGGGGTGGACGCCATCGCCGCCGGCGCGCCCGCCGCCGGGAGCCCGGCCGGAGCCGGCGGGGCCAGCGCGGTCACTCCTTGCGCTCCCAGAGGTAGTCGAGCAGGCCGGAGAGGAAGAGCGCCCCGTCGTCCGCCTCGCCGGTCTCCGGGCCCGCGGGCCTGCCGGCGGGAGGGATGGCGAGGCCGCAGCGGCCGAGGGAGGCCAGCGCCTGCTGCGCCGCCGCCAGGCGCTCCGCGATCATCGCGGTGACGGTCCGCCGCGCGCCGGTCCGTTCGAGGATGCCCTGCACCTCGGCCACCTCGGCGCCGGTCAGCTCCGGGTTGCCGAGGGCGGCGCCGACCGCCCGGCGCTCGGCCGGCGTGCCGGCGGCGAGCGCGTGGTGGATCAGCAGGGTGAACTTGCCCTCGCGCAGGTCGTCGCCGACCGGCTTGCCCACGGTGGCGGGGTCGCCGAAGAGGCCCAGCAGGTCGTCCTGGAGCTGGAACGCCTCGCCCACGGCGGTGCCATAGCGCGACAGCTCCGCCCGCACCTCGGGAGGCGCGCCGGCGAGGAGGGCGCCCAGCTGGATGGGGCGCTCGGCGGTGTAGCGCCCGGACTTGAGGCGCAGCACCCGCAGCAGCTCGGCCTCCGCGATGGTGGCGGAGGGGTCGCGCCGGGCGAGCAGAAGCTCCAGGTACTGGCCGCCGATCACCTCGTCGCACATCTCGGAGAAGCACCGGTTGCTCTCGCGCCAGAGGCGCGGTGCGGCGGCGGAGCCGGCGGTGTGCGCCAGGCCGGCGAGGAACAGCTCGACCGCCCAGGTGTGGGCCAGGTCGCCGAGCAGGATCGCCACCGAGCTGCCGAAATCGGCGCCGTCGCCGCGCAGGCCGCTCCGGCGGTGCAGCTCGGCGAAGCGCACGTGCGCCGCCGGCCGGCCGCGGCGCAGCTCCGCGTGGTCCATGATGTCGTCGTGGATGAGCAGGTAGGTGTGCAGGAGCTCGGTGGCGAGCGCCACCGGCAGCACCTGCTCGTCGGACCGCCCGCCGCAGAGGCGGTAGGTGTAGTACACGAGCGCCGGCCGCAGGCGCTTTCCGCCCTGCGCCATCAGGTCGGCGACGCCGTCGATCAGGTCGGCCGGATCGCTCAGCACGGCGGCGCTGTCGTCCATCGCGGCGGTGGCGGCTCCCTGACGGCCCGCGGCGCCGCCATCGGCGGCGGCGGCCGTGCCGTGGCTGCCATGGCTCCGCTTGGCGGCCAGGAAGGCGCTCGCCTCCGCGTCCAGGCGGGAGCGGAAGCTGTCCATGAGGTGCCCGAACCTCGCCCGGGTTCCGGCCGGGGACGGACGGAGGGCGGCTTCGGCGGTGGGCGGCGAGGATGGAGTCGTCGACATGGATTCGCTTCAACTCGCAGCAGCCGGCATGCCTGGAGCGGCAAAACGCCCACGGCAGCCGGCGTGGCTCATAGAGATAAGCGTAATGGCGGACGCATTCCGCTAGCGGCCGGCGGGGCCGGCGGCCCACAGGGCGCCCGGCGCCAAGTCTACCCGAATTCCCCGGGCAGGTTTGCTCAACCGCTGTCCGTCACCGCCCCGTCACCGCCTTCCGAGGTCCCGGGCGCGGCGGGCGCGCGGCTCAGGTTGGGGTCCAGGAGCGGCTCGAGCCGAGGGTCGTGGGCCTTGCCTCGACCCTCCGGCCTGAGCCGCCGGCCCCGATCGGAGGTCAGCGCTTGCCACCGGGCGGGGTGCGCCCGGGGGCGCCAGGGCTCGCCGGGCCGGCCGAGCCGGCGGGGCCGGCGGGGTCGGAACCCGTCGGACCAGGGGACGCATGGGGGGCGCCGGAACCCTGGGAACCCGGATGGCGTTCGGAGCCGGGGGAGCCAGGGGAACCTTGGGAACGCTGGGGGTGTTCGGAGCCCGCGGAGCCTGCGGAGCCAGCGGAGCCTTGGGAACGTTGGGAGTGTTCGGGGCTGGCAGAGCCAGGGGAACCTTGGGAACGCTGGGGGTGTTCGGAGCCCGCGGAACCCGCGGAGCCAGGGAAGGCAGGGGGGCCATGAGGGCCATCCTGTGCCGTCTGCGCCCTCGGCGCCGGGACCGGGTAGGCGGGCGCGGCGCCCGGCATCGCCGCCAGCGCCCGGTGCCAGTAGCGCAGCAGGTTGTGAAACCCCTCCAGCATCTGTCCGAGGGCCTGCTCCTCCTCGTGCGCTAGCCGCGGCTGGTCCTGCCCCAGCACGCGCGACAGCTCGGAGGGTCCCTGCGGTACGATGCCGCCGGCCCTCCCCATGCCCGCGGCGCCCAGGGGCTCCTCGGCGCCCGGCCGGTCCGCGCCATAGGGCGGCGCCGGTGACTCGCGGATCTCCATCGCGCCCCGGTAGGAGGGGAACGAGGAGTAGGACGGTGCCGACGGCCAGGACGGCGGGAGGGGGCCCAGGTTGGGCGGGCGCTCGGCGGCCCCGGCGGGACGGCCGGAGAGCGGGGCCGGCGCCAGGCCGGGGGCCAGGGCGCCGTTGGCCGGTTGCCACCCCGTGGTCTGCCAGCCGCGCCAGCTCTTGATCCGCTCGGGCCTGCCGTTGACCAGCTGCAGGGCGTTGTGCAGATCGTTGAGGTCGCAGCCCAGGGTCTCGAGCAGCTTTTCCAGCGTTTCGAGCGACGGGCGCTGGCGGCCGGTCTCGTAGGCCGAGAGCATCCCCTTGGTGATGCCGGCATCGTCGGCCACCCGGTACTGCTTGCGCGTCTGCTTCTCGCGCAGCCAGCGGAGTGCCTGGCCGAGGCCCGACAGCAGCGAGGGCGGTTGGGGCGCATCCGCGGCCGGCGGCGGCGGCGGCGAGGGGACATAAGTGCTATGCACGGCGGAGACCTCCGAGAGCAGGCACGTCCGGCTTTCAGGGACGGCAACTCGCCGGGTGACGGCGCCCCCGGTTGGCGGCTCCGTGACCCGGTACAGGGGCGACTATAGGCGTAAACAGGGCGTAAGTCAATCCCGCGAAGGCGGAAATCGCGCCCCCTCCCTCGGCGGTTTTCGGCGCCGGCGCCGGGGCGCCGCCGGAGCGGCGGCACGAGAGGGACCGCCAGGCCGCGCCGCCGGCCCCTGCCGCACAGCTGCTACGATCGGGCTTCCGCCGCCGCGTCCCAGGGTGCCGGCGGCGCGGCGGGTGCCTCCTGCCGCACACCCGGGAGCCGGCCACGCGTTACCTCGTCAACGAGATCTTCTTCAGCCTGCAGGGCGAGGGCGTGCGCGCCGGCACGCCCAACGTGTTCCTGCGCCTGGCGCGCTGCAACCAGGAGTGCCGGGTCGAGACCCATGGCTTCGACTGCGACACCGAGTTCGAGTCCGGCCGCTGGCTCACGGCGCCCGAGATCGTGGACGAGGCGCGGCAGCTCTCGGCGCGCTGCGGCTGGATGATCCTGACCGGCGGCGAGCCGGCGCTGCAGCTCGACGGCGGGCTGATCGACGCCCTGCACGCCGCCGGCTTTCAGCTGGCGGTCGAGACCAACGGCAGCCTCGAGCTGCCGCCCGGCATCGACTGGATCACCGTCAGCCCCAAGGTGGCCGAGCACGCCATCCGCCAGCGGCTGGCGCACGAGGTGAAGTACGTGCGCGGCCATGGTCAGGCGCTGCCGCGCACCGTGGTCCAGGCCGAGCACCACCTGCTGTCGCCCGCCTTCGACGGCGACGCGCTCGACCGCCGCGCGCTCGACTGGTGCGTCCGCCTGTGCAAGGAGAACCCGCCCTGGCGGCTGTCGGTGCAGCAGCACAAGCTCTGGCGGGTGCGCTGAGCGCGGCGGGACGGGGGCGCGGGGGTCCCGCGGGGGCGGCGGAGCGTCGCGAAAGCGGAGCGCGACGCCCGGCCTACGGCGAGGGCGCGAGGATCGCCAGCACCAGGAGCCGCTCGCTGCCGGTGTTGCGGATGCCGTGCGGCACCTCGGCGGGAGCGATGAGCATGGTGCCGGCGGTCATCGGCTCCTCCCGCCCTTCGAGCAGGAAGGCGCCGGTGCCGCTGAGCACGTGATAGACCTTGTCGAGGCCGGCGTGGGCGTGCAGGCGGTGCTCCTGGCCCGGCTCGAACGAGTTGAGCCCGACCAGCAGGCGCTCCGACTGGAAGAGGGTGCTCTTGCCCATGCGCTCGGCGTCATAGACGGCGTGCTCCTCGGGGCGGAAGGGGCGCGGGTGCGCGAGTTCCATGGCCGCTTTACTGTACCTGATCGCCAGCCCGCGTGGCGCCCGGCAGCCGGCGGCGCCGGCGGCGCCGGCGGCGAATACCGCCCGCTCCTTCCCCAGGGCCCCATGGCGGCAGGCCAGGCGTGCGTGGAAGCGCCGCCCGGTGCCGCCCGGTGCGATGCGCGGGCTCCGGCTCTCCGGCCCGCCGCCCGGCGCGGTGGGCGGGCCCCCGCGGCCGTTAGAATGCGGCAACCGGGGAGGAGTGACCATGCAGAGCACAGGACGTGACGCGGCGCGCGCGGCGGATGGCCGCCCGGCCAGGCTGCTGAAAGGTGCCGCGTCGGCCGCGGCGGCGGTCCTCGTCCTGGGGATCGGGACCGGGGCCGCGCGAGGTGCGGCGGCGGTCTCCGCGGCCGCCACACCGGCCGCACCGGCCACGTCGCTCACCCCGACCGCGGACTGGCAGCCGCCGCCGGCGGCGCTGGTCGAGCGGGCGCGCGGGCTGCTGCGCCAGGCGCCGCTGATCGACGGCCACAACGACCTGCCGTGGCAGATGCGGGAGCGGTACCACAACCAGCTGGGCAAGCTCGACCTGCGGCAGGACGCGAGCGCCCTCACGCCGCCGCTCCACACCGACATCCCGCGGCTGCGGCGCGGCGGCGCCGGCGCCGAGCTGTGGTCGGTCTACGTGCCCGCCGACCTGCCGGGGGCCGCGGCGGTCCAGGCGGTCTTCGAGCAGATCGACGTGGTGCACCGCCTGGCGGAGATCTATCCCGACACCTTCGAGATGGCGTCCACCGCCGACGACGTGGTGCGCATCCACCGCGCCGGGCGGATCGCCTCGCTGATCGGGGTCGAGGGCGGCCACTCGATCGACAACTCGCTCGGCGTGCTGCGCGAGCTCTACCGCGCCGGCGCCCGCTACATGACGCTCACCCACTCGCTCGACAACGACTGGGCGGACTCGGCGACCGATCCGCCGCGCCACGGCGGCCTGACGCCGTTCGGGCGCGAGGTGGTGCGGGAGATGAATCGCCTCGGCCTCCTGGTCGACCTCTCCCACACCTCGCCCGAGACCATGAAGGCGGCCATCGCGGTGGCGGAGGCGCCGGTGATCTTCTCCCACTCGTCGGCCCTGGCGCTCGACGGGCACCCGCGCAACGTCCCCGACGAGGTGCTGGCCATGCTGCCGCGCCAGGGAGGGGTGGTGATGGTGAGCTACGTCCCCGCCTTCACCGCCGAGGCGGTGCGCGCCTGGTCGGCCGAGCGCGCCGGCCGGGAGGCGCAGCTCAAGAGCCTCCACCCCCAGGATCCGGCCCGGGCCGGGCGCGAGCTGGACACCTGGATCCGGGACCATCCCGCGCCGCGCGCCACGCTGTCGGAGGTGGCCGACCACATCGACCACGTGCGCCGCGTCGCCGGGATCGACCACGTCGGCCTGGGCTCCGACTTCGACGGCACCGAGTCGCTGCCCGACGGGCTGGGCGACGTCGCCCAGGTCCCCGTCCTGCTCGGCGAGCTGCTGCGCCGCGGCTACAGCGACGACGACGTCAGGAAGATCGCCGGCGGCAACCTGCTGCGCGTGCTGCGCGACGCCGAGCGCGTCGCGGCCCGGCTGCGCCGGGAGCGCCCGCCGTCGGACGCGCGCATCGAGGAGCTGGACGCGCCGCCGCCCGCCGCCGCCCCGGGCGGGCACTGAGCGCGATCGTCAGCGGTCGTCAGCAGCTGCCCATCGGTGGGCGTGATGCCCCCTTCCCCCCGCCCTTCCTCCCCCGGCTCAGCTGCAGCCGCCGCCGCCCTTGATGTTCGCCGCCAGGGCGGCGCAGGCGTCGATCTGATCGATCTCGCCGCGCGCGGCGCCCGGGCTCCCCGGGCCGACCGGGATCGGATGGGCGGTGCGGTGGAAGAGGGCGGCGATCTGCGGGGCGGTGAGCTGCGGCTCGCGCTCCAGCAGCAGGGCGACCGCGCCGGAGACCTGGGCGGCGGCGAAGGAGCTGCCGGAGAAGAAGTCGTAGTGCCCGTGAGGCACGGTGGTCAGGATATCGACCCCGGGCGCGGCCAGGGTCTCGGCCGCCAGCCGCCGCAGCGGGAAGCGCAGCCCGCCCTGGAGGTCGTCGCTGCCCGCCACCGCCAGCACGCCGGGGTGGCTGGCCGGGAACGAGCGCGCCGCGTCGGGGCCGTCGGCGGCCACCACCACGACGCCGCGCGCGAGCGCCGCCGCGATCAGCTTGGCGAGCAGCGGGTCCGGCGGGCCGGCGAGGCTGAAGTTGAGGACCTGCGCCCCCTGCGAGACGGCGAAGTCGATGGCCTTGGCCAGCGTGTAGCTGTCGCACACCGCCTCGCGCGCCCCCGGGCGCTCCTGCCAGCAGGCCTTGAGCGCGAAGACCTGCGCCTGCGGCGCCACGCCGACCAGGCCGAGGTCGGCGTTCAGGGCGGCGACGATCACCCCGGCCACCGCGGTGCCGTGGATGTCGGCGGCGAAGCTGCGGTCGCCGTTGCTGCCGGGATCGACGAAGTTGCCGGTCTTGGCGATGCGCCCGCGCAGCTCGGGATGCTCGACGTCGATGCCGGTGTCGATGACCGCGATGCGCACGCCGCGGCCGGTCGCCCAGTGGTGCGCCTGGGCCAGCTTCAGCGCCTGGGCGCTGTGCTGGAGCGGCACCGGGCGGCCGGCGGTGCGCGAGTCCTGGGTGACGAACTGCTGCAGCGGCTGCGCCACCTCCACCCGCGGATCGGACGCCAGCCGGCGCAGGAGGGCCTCGACCGGACGGTCGTTCGACACCTCGAAGACGATGCACCGCTCGCCCAGGGTCTGGAGCGACCAGGCGAGCACCGAGCGCAGCCGGTAGGTGCGCTCCAGGTCGAGGGTGATCTGGTTCCAGATCGGCAGCGGCGCCGGGGCGAGGGTGACCATGACGCGCGGCGGCGCATCGCCGCG